>NZ_JBCECK010000100.1:0-4014 GCF_039207105.1 Mucilaginibacter sp. | reverse complement strand
GACCAGAGAAAGCGAAGTCACCATTACCTAATTCTCTTTTAGGACCAGAGAAAGCAAAATCACCGTTACCTAATTCTCTTTTCGGACCAGAGAAAGCGAAGTCACCGTTACCTAATTCTCTTTTCGGACCAGAGAAAGCGAAGTCACCATTACCTAATTCTCTTTTAGGACCGGAAGCGAAGTCACCATTACCTAATTCTCTTTTCGGACCAGAAGCGAAGTCACCATTACCTAATTCTCTTTTTGGACCAGAGAAAGCAAAGTCACCGTTACCTAATTCTCTTTTCGGACCAGAAGCAAAGTCACCGTTACCTAATTCTCTTTTAGGACCAGAAGCAAAGTCGCCGTTACCTAATTCTCTTTTAGGACCAGAGAAAGCAAAGTCACCGTTACCTAATTCTCTTTTAGGACCAGAAGCAAAGTCACCGTTACCTAATTCTCTTTTAGGACCAGAGAAAGCGAAGTCACCATTACCTAATTCTCTTTTAGGACCAGAAGCGAAATCACCGTTACCTAATTCTCTTTTCGGGCCAGAAGCGAAGTCACCATTACCTAATTCTCTTTTTGGACCAGAAGCGAAGTCACCGTTGCCTAATTCTCTTTTTGGACCAGAAGCGAAGTCACCGTTACCTAATTCTCTTTTTGGACCAGAAGCGAAGTCACCGTTACCTAATTCTCTTTTCGGACCAGAAGCAAAATCACCATTACCTAATTCTCTTTTCGGACCAGAAGCAAAGTCACCGTTGCCTAATTCTCTTTTTGGACCAGATGCAAAATCACCATTACCTAATTCTCTTTTTGGACCAGAAGCGAAGTCACCGTTACCTAACTCTCTTTTTGGACCAGATGCGAAATCACCGTTTCCTAATTCTCTTTTTGGACCAGAAGCGAAGTCACCATTACCTAATTCTCTTTTCGGACCAGATGCAAAATCACCATTACCTAATTCTCTTTTTGGACCGGAAGCGAAGTCGCCGTTTCCTAATTCTCTTTTTGGACCAGAAGCATTTGTAGTGCTTTTGCTGCCATCAGTTGTTGATGCATTTGAAATGTTAACTACTGAAGTTAAGAAAGTGCTTAGGGCTAAGGCTGCTATAATGGTTGACTTTTTCATGATGTTTTTTTTAAATTAGTGTAGGGGGGATAAATATTTTTGTTGTTGTTAATTGTTGTTATTTGTTTAATCGGCGTTACCTAAATCTCTTTTGGGACCAAATAGCGTAAAATTGATTCCGCTCATATTGGTTTTTACAGTTTCTTTTTGATCGTGTATTGCTACAGCGCTTAAGCCGGCAATTGCTATAATGATCAGTTTTTTCATGTTCCCTTGGTTGATTTAAGTGTTTGTGTATTTGATCATGCGTTAGGATCAGTCTGCGCTGCCCAGATCTCTTTTAAATCCATTGGCAAATGAATGCACCCATGCAAATTCTGTCCTGGTGGTTTCTTGTTTGCAAGAAGAAAGGATGCCTGTAAAAATTAAGGCCAGGATAAAAAGGATCGTTTTTTTCATGATCGTATAGTTTAATTAGGGGGGTAATGCTTTATTTATGATCTGCAAAGCTTAGTCGGCGCTGCCCAGATCTCTTTTAAATGCCGCTGATGTTTTACCAAAAGTTACAGTTGGGATGATATCCTGAGTGCTTTTTGATGATGTTGATAAAACTCCGGTGCTTACTATAAGCAGGGCGAGCAGAATAGTTCTTTTCATGCTGGTTAATATTTATATTGATATTCTATTCAATTAACTATTGTTTAATAATAACATAACTAATGTTCAATAATGCAGAGAGACCGTAGTTTTTACCCTGTATATAAAATTTATTAAGTATGTTTATTGCTGTTTTATATTGATTTTCAATGCGATAATTAGCTGATACCTGGAAAAATATTTTACTTTTTCTTGATAATAATTCATATTGTTCGCTGAAACAAAATGTTAGTTTTAAGCGTAGTCATCTTATTGTATAAATCAATCATTTTTATATATTTTTTACGTTTTTAATTGATCAGATAGTATAATAATTACATATGGCCATTTTGCATATTTTTATGCTGCTTAATTGCATCATAAACGGCCTTTTCTATGCCTGTAAAATACTATCAAAATCATAATAATACTTCACTAAACTATTGTGTATCAATTATTTAACGAAGCAAATATAAATATGTTTTTTGATATATGCGAAAAAAAAAATAAAATAATTTTCAACACGCTTTTTCTGATAGTAATTAGATATATTACAGCATAATTCATAACTTTCACAATAAAATGAACGTAATAGTGCTCTGATGAGAAAAACCTATACATTTCTGTTGATCTTTTTTATATCACTCACTGTATATGGAAGGGGTTTTGACGATGTATCGGTAAATGACACCAATGCTGTAATAACTTTAAATAAACTGGCTTTTGCCAACCGCTTAATAGACCCGGAACAAACCGTTACCGATGCTACCAAAGCTTTGACGCTGGCCAAAAAATTAAATTATTATAATGGTATAGGTGAAGCTTATCGTGTTTTGGGTATAGGAAGGTATTACCTTGATCAGCCGGAGAAATCTTTTGAAAATTACTTAATTGGCGTTACTTACTTTGTAAAGGCCAATAACCTGGCAGGTGAGGCCAAGGTATATAATAATATGGGTATTTTGTTCAGGGATCATGATTACAACCGCTCTCTGGATTACCTGAACAAATCATTGGCCATAGCTCAAAAAGTGAATGACAGGCGACTGATAGCTTCGCTGGGGTTAAATCTGGGTAACGTTTATACCCGTAAAAACAGCTTTCAGCAGGCATTGAGGTTTTACGATCAAAGCACCAGCGTTTTTGAATCACTTAAAGATTCTGTAAACCTTGTTCAGTGTTTCCTGAATAAAGGTTTTGTTTATTTTAAGCTTAATCAATATGATAAGGCATTGATTTTTTTATTGCAGGCTCATGATTCGGCAAAGCGCCTTGATCTTAATGAAAGCGTTGCGAGTATAAATCTTACGCTTGCTACATTATATATGAACCAAAGGAAATATAATGAAGCCGAAGAGGTAGTTAAGGAAGGCATGGCTTATACTATACTGGTTAAAGATCCTAAGTTGGACTATGATTATAAGCATACCAGTTATGAACTGGAATTTAACCGGAAAAATTACGAGCGTGCGCTATTTTACTTAAGGGAGATATACAAAGTTGACAGCACCACCTATAAAACAAATACATCTGTGCAGATGAAGCTTATTGAAGCTAAGCACCGTCAGGAAGAGCAGATAAAGGAAAATGAGCGTGTGGCCGAAAGGCAGGCTTATGACCGGTCAAGGTTTTGGGCAGCCTGTACCGTAGCTGGCCTGCTGCTGGTTGTTATTGGCTTATTGTTTGGCAATGTGAAACGCAAGGCAAAAACCAATGCCCAGCTTACCATGCTTAACGAGGAGGTGTTAAGGCAAAAAGATAATCTGGATCGTATTAACCATCATCTGGAAGAGATTATAGATGAACGGACAAAGGATCTACAGATTAAAAACAAAAAGCTGTCAGAGCATTCATCTTATCTTTCGCACCAAATCAGGGGGCCTATCGCTACCTTGCGCGGGCTAATTAATCTGGAAAAAGAAGGTTTGGTTGATCAGCAGGAATGTATCAATATGATGGATAGGTGTGTATCCGAAATTGATGAAAAGATCATTGAAATGAGCGATATGCTGCATAATCCCCACCAAAGCAGCAATAGCTGATCAATTAAAATTTACAACACTAATAAAGACTAAACGCCCTGGGTAACGTTGAATGTATCTGGGCCTCAATAAGCCCAAGGTAAATGCAATACCAGGATATCATTTGCAGTATAAGCAGCTGGCGGTGTTTGTTATAGCCTTCGGTTTCAAAGGCAAGGGTTTCATCACCGGCAGTAACAAAAAATCTTACCTCACCCTGGCGGGGTTTAAACCTTGATTGTACAAGATCAAATGCCTTAACCTTAAGTTTGCTCTTAGGGTCATGGATGGTACCATCTTTCA
>NZ_JBCECK010000099.1:0-19684 GCF_039207105.1 Mucilaginibacter sp. | reverse complement strand
TAAAGGATAAAGGATAAAAAAATAGCGGTGATTTCATCACCGCTATTTTTTTATCCTTTGTTTCAGGAGTATGGATTAGTTAAATATATATCTAACACCAATTTGTGCCTGGAAACGTGAGAACTGACTGATATCTGTTTTGTATGAAGTAGTAACAGGTACCAGGTTGTTAGCATCAAGATAAGGGAATGAATAAGTGGCTCTACCTGTTTGATCTTTACCCATGTACCTCAACACAGTGGTTGCACCATTATTGAACCCGCTGTATGATACCTGGTATAGACCCCAGTTACGGTTTAACAGGTTGGTAAAGTTAATCACATCAAAAGTAACTTCTAAAGTGTTTTTCACTTTACCGCTTTTGATGAAGAAATCCTGAGCGAAGTGTAAGTCAACACGTTTGTAGGTAGGCAATATAGCGCCATTTCTTTGAGCGTACTCACCTCTATGCTGGCTTAAGTATGGATCCTGGCTAATAAAGTTATTTAACTGAGTCCATATTTGACCTGTTGTACGTGGATCTACCGTACCGTTTGCAGCATTAGGAGCTTTAACTAAAATAAGGTCATTCTGGCTTTTTGGAATGTACATTAAATCGTTAGTAGCACCATCATTATTAGGGTCATTGGCAGTGATATATGATATAGCTCCATTATTAGCAGCTTCAAATACTAAACCTACAGTAGTTGCCAGGTTTTTAGCATACTGTTTACGGTATGATACGGTTGCGATAACACGGTTAGGCTGTACGTATGAGCTGTTTGACAGGTTATCGGCATTTGGATTACCGGCAACATAACGAGTGTTCCAGATGGTTGCAGCTGTTGAACCGCCATCATTAACATCTTTTGATTTGGTGTATGTGTAAGCTACACTTGCAGCAAAACCATTGCTAAAGCTTTTTTGTAACTGACCTGTCATGAAATAAGAGAAACCTTTACTTGTATTTCTCATGTAATACAAACCGGTAATAGACGGATTTTGTGCAGTAGCTGCAGCAGCTGCCGGAGTTGTATTTTTAGAATCGTATTGTATTTGACCTTCAACACCAGGAAGTGTTGTAAAGCCATCAGATAATACTAAGTTCTGGTGATAAATAGCACGGATATCTTTAGTGTATGCACCTTCAATAGTACCGATGATACCACCAGGTAATCTTTGGTCGATAGCTAAGTTCGTTCTCCAGATTTTTGGATATTTCAGATTCGGATCAGCAACGTCCAACTCATAAGAAGTATTTGCTGCCGCGTTTGTTGGGCGGTTAGCATTAACATCTTTGTTGAATATTAACTGCGGATTGTTAGGGTCATTAGCCTTTGTAATGGTACGTGAACCAAATAACAAACCATTGTTTGATGCCTGGTTAGATATCCATACAAATGGTACAGAACCTGTAAATAAGCCAGAGCCACCACGGATCTGAGTTGACTGATCGCCATTAACATCCCAGTTAAAACCTATACGAGGTGAAAGCTGTATCCTATTTTTAGGCAATTTTGAAACATCAACATGTGTACCACCCTGGAAAGTTAAGGCAGCAGCATTATCATTTGCAGCTAAAGAAGTTGGGAAAACATTATAATCGGCTCTCAAACCATAAGTTAATCTGAAGTTATCAGTAACATGGTATTTATCCTGTACATAAACGCTGTAAATAGACGCTTTGATCTTAGCTAAAGGCAAATCGCTACCAACAGCTGAATAACGTAAGGTATAAGCCTGAGCAGGTAAACCATTAATAAAGTCAGATGCCGAGTTATAGGTATATAAACCGTTATAATCAGGAGCAAAACCGTTGGTATAGCTCTGGATCTGGTTACTTGTACCTATGGTGAACTCGTGTTTACCTGAGTATATGGTAAAGTCATCAGCAAACTGCCAGATATTAGTACTTAATAAGTTACCTGCGGTGTACAGTTCAGAGCCAAAGCTGGTTGCTGTTGCACTTGCGGGAGAAGTAACAACACCGTTTGCATCAGACGCACCGTTACCGATATCAACCATTGGTAATGAACCATTACCCAGGAAGTCGCGGAAGTCTCTCAGTGCCGAATAACCTACAGTAAGCTTATTTGACATTGAATTGCTTATACGGCTATTTAACTCAACTATACCAATATTAAAGTTATTGTTGATGGTGTAACCAGAACCTAAGAAAGGTAAAGTGTTAGGACCCGGTGCACGTGTAGTACCATAACCAACAGATGTTATACCATCGCTGTTAGGGATACCTGAGTTACTGGCAGGCTGATCTTTAAATGATTTCAGGTAAAAATACTTAGCACTTAAAGTATTGTTTTTATCAATATTCCAATCTAATTTGGCTGTTAACTTATTACTTGAAGTATTGTAAACATAGTTTTCATAAGCTCCGGGGTCATAACCGTAGCTTGCCAATTTAGCTTTAATAGCATCTAATGTACTGGCTTGAACGTTTGAAACGTTAGAACCGCTTAAACCCGGACGACCGGCAACATAAGCAGTTGCTGGTGGTTGGCTTATTCTTTCCTGCTCACCTGATACGAATAAGAACAATTTATTTTTAATGATAGGGCCACCTACAGCAACACCATCAGTATGGTAATCAAAGGGAGTGATTTGAACGTTGGTTGTACCTGCGTGGTAACCGGTTAACCTTACACCACGACCATAATAATAAGCAGTACCCTTAACTTCGTTAGTACCTGATTTTACCACGGTATTAACACCAGCACCGGTAAAGTTACCCTGACGTACGTCATAAGGCGCTATATCAACTTGTATCTGGTCAATCGCGTCTAATGAAATTGGCTGTGAACTTGCCTGGCCACCCAAAGTACTTGATAAACCAAATGAGTTATTGAATAACGCACCATCAACAGTTACGTTATTGTAAGCACCGCTACGGCCACCAAAACTGTTAAAAGTACCGGTTGAGTTTGCAGATGGAGTTAATTTGGTAAAATCCTGTAATGAACGGGCAACTGTTGGCAAATTTTCAATTTGCTGACGGTTAACGGTTTCGCGTGCACCAGTACGTGACGAGTTGATTACCTTACCTTGTGAACCTGTTACCACAACCTCGTTTAGTGAAGTAGTATTATCAGCCAACTGGGCATTGATCTTTTGATCCTGGCCAATGGTAAGCGTAATACCTTCCTGAATAAAGTTTTTGTAACCAATAAAGCTTACTTTGAAAGTATATGGCCCCCCTACCCTTAGGTTAGGGATGTTATAGCGGCCATCTGCACGGCTTACTGTAGAGTACACAGTTCCCGTAGGCATGTGTGTAATAGTTACCGTTGCTCCAGGTATCGCGCCTTTTGTATCGGCTACAATACCGTTTACGCTGGCGGTAGTTACACCCTGCGCAAAGGTGTTCCTGCTAAGGAACGTAAAAATGGTTAATAATAATAAAAGAAGTAAAGGCTTCCTCATAAATTGCTTTTTTAATTATACTTATATTAATTGGTGCAAAGATAATTAATAGAAAAATCACCAATGTTAAGTTAATATTAACAATAATTGGGTATTTTTCAACAACTTAACATACCCTAACCCGCTTAAAAACAATAACTTTTCAAATCTAACTCTTATTAATAAAACCGATTTAGCACGTAAAGCTTCATGATAAATGAATGTGCAGATCTATAAAAGCATGATATATATAATATTGAATTAATGTTATATATTAAAGTTGTCGTTAGCAAATCATACACAATTCAACCTATATAAAAGCAAAAGAACCGGCGATGCCGGTTCTTTTGCTTTTATATAGGTTGTTAAAATTACTTTACAACTACAAATGTAGTACCGTTGTACTGGAACGTTTGCGAAGCAGTATTACCAGAACCACCAAAAATAGAATAAGTTACTATGAACTTTTGATTAGCAACAGCCGTTGTAAATTTAGCTTTCAATACTACAACGATACCAGCAGCTATCTGATCATTAGTCCACGCTGTAGCCCCTGATACACTAAAATTACCATGTTGCTGAAGGTTGAGTATTGCCGCATCGCTGGCAATATTAGGGATATTGCCTATGGTAGTGTAATCGGCAGCAACTAACGAATAACTTACCGTATTATCGGCAATCCACGTACCATTTGTTCTAACAAATGCTAATGATTGCGGTAACGAGGTAGTTGTCCAGTTATTACCATCAAATGTTAATGGCATTACACGCTGAAAGGTACCTCCGCCAAAATACTTATAGCTAATATACTGAACATCGCCGGCTTTAGCAGTTGCAGCAATAGCAGGATCTGCCTTTAAAAAAGTATTAAAATAGGCAGGTAACAAAGGTACATCTCCTGAGGCAAAATCATTATTAGTTCCACCTTTTCCAATCGATGTATATTGAGCCGGCGAAATGGTATATATTTTTTTCCATACTCCGTTTAGGTATAAAAATGATTGCGTAGCAGTAGCCGTTGAACCGCTTTCAAAATATATGAAAGTTAATACAGCTAACTGGTTGGCAACAGGGTTAGGATATTTCAAAGGCAACCACTGAAGTATTTGCGTCGCGCTAAAGTCGATAAATTTGTTACCCGGTATTAATGTATAATCTGTTGGGTTTACAAGTGTGTAAGCCACATTCGCAAATGTAGAATCGGCAAGTTTAACGCTAAGCGGAGGTGTTGCGTAAGTTACCGTAGCGCTTGATTTATCAGCATAGTTTGGATAATTAGCACTCAATACAATCGGAATACTTGCTGCAGCATCATCCTTGGTTTTAAAGTTCAAAGATGTTTTAGCATAGTTACCAGTAGGTAATTTCCCATAATCAGCCGCCGCCAATGTAACGTTAAATGTTTGAGGCTTACCGTTTGGTGTAGGTACCGGCCCGATAGCATCATAAGTATCATTCATTGGATGGCAGGCGCTCAATGCTGTAGCGATGGCTGCAATGCCAAGAATGTTCATTAATATTTTTTTCATATAATATATCTTTTTAAAGACGATTAAAAGTTGATTTTAAAGGTAGACATGTACGTTCTTGGCGCACCGTACCAAACACCCATATTATTTGTGCGGGTTACAAAGTTATAACCGCTTGCAGTTGTTGGTATTGAAGTTTCAAAGGCATCGGCAACATAAGTGGTGTTAAACAAATTATACACGTTACCGATCAAAGCAGCGTCAAGGCCAGCAAATTTAAAGCGATAAACAATGTTCAGATCAACTGTAGAGAAGTTAGGCAGTTGATAATTTGTATAAGGAACTCCGGCCTGTTGTTGCTGCGACATGGTCAGTTTTGATGGATCAAATGACGCGTAATAACGGCCATAGTAGTTATAATTTGCACCAATCTTAACTTGTTTAAACACTTGTATATCCAAACCTAAAGCAGCTGTAGTTTGCGCGCTGGTATTTGAAGTACCAAATTCACCTACTTTTAAACCTTTAAGCAGCAAATTACTTGAGTTAGAGGTTGCTCCGTTATCGCTTGTTACCTGTGATGGGCCAGAATTGCTTGTGTAGTGAAAATCTCCTATAGATAAACTACCGCTCAGGGTAACATCTTTTATTGGACGTAGCTTCGCATCAACTTCAATGCCCTGGTGCAGTTCATTTATACCTGTAGTATTAACTACGCTGATCACACCTGTTGTTTGGTCAACAAAGCTACTTGTTTTGGCCCTATTGTTATAACTTGATCTGTATAAGTTAATATTAGCACTAAATATAGAGCTTCTGTAACCATAACCTAATTCATAGCTCGTTAATTTTTCCGGCTTAGCATCTGGATTAAGGTCATTTTTTTTATTCAGAAAAATATTAGCTACTAACGGAGACCTTTGTATAAAACCAACATTGGCGAATATGTTATTATGGCTATCAAGGTTGTAGTTAGCTCCACCCTTTGCCTGATAACCTAAAAAATTAACCCATTTACTGGTCCGGTCGGGATCGTTATTCAGATAATTAAAATAATCAACTCTCCTGTTACTGGTGTTGTTTCCGGCAAGGCTTGCAAAAGCCGAAAGGTCGTTTTTATTATACTCAGCCTGTAAGTAGACACCTTCCTGGGCTATTTCATATCTGTAATCATTATTAAATTTTCCACCAAAACCTATATGGGCATTAGGGTTATTAATATTTCCTGTGGGGCTTGTAAGGCTCTGAGTTGGGGTACTTCTTGTATCTACGATATAAGATCCTCCGAAAAGGTTATCAACCTGATTATAGTGTTCACCCTCGTAATATCTACCGTCAATACCTGCTAACAGATCAATATTACCAATTTTCTTTTTGTAAGAGCTTAATATACCATATTGTTTATGATCGTTCACACTATTTTGAAAATACGTACTTGCAGTTCCATCTGCGTTGGCCAGGTTAGTTTTCGTAATAGCATTAAAATCAATAGGTGAATAGGCATCGCCTGTTCTTGGTACAGCATTTGAAGGGGCACCCGGCGTTAGCCCAATATTTGTACCCCCAAAATAGCGGGCGGCACCTGTTCCGTATGAAGCATACACTACGGTTGACAATGATGAAGTTTCATTAATTTGCCAGTTATGGTTTATAGAAGCCAAAGGCTTGTTATAATAATTTTGTTCGGCGCTTAATAGTTGTCCGTTTAGATAACCATAATCAGAGTTATACCTGATGCCCAACGGATTTGCCCTGTAAGTATTGATAGTATTAAAGGTATAGCGCTGTCCATGATTTTGAGTAGCGCCCATGATGTTGAACGATAAGGTTTGCGATTTACTCAATACTTTTGAAATATTGGCAAAATAGCTATAACCGGTATAATATAAGCCTGGTGCATAACCGTCGCCTGTACTTCTTGAAAGCAGGAAAGATGTTGCCCAACCTTTTTCATTTAAACCCGTTGCATATGACACTAAGGTTTTAAAAGTGTTGAATGTACCTATTGATTGTGATACGGTTCCGCCTTCTTGCAATTCGGTACTTCTGGTAGTAATGTTAATAGTACCACCTAATGAAGGCACTGCTACTTTTGATGCACCTAAACCGCGTTGAACCTGCATAGATGCGGTAACATCAGCAAGACCGGCCCAGTCGTTCCAGTAAATTTTACCGGCCTCAACATCATTAACCGGGATACCATTGATCAGTAAGGCAACGTTATTGCTGCTAAAACCACGGATATTGATCCTGGAATCGCCGTAACCGCCGCCGCCTTTTGAGGTCATTACACCCGGAACAGCCTTTAACAGCTCCGGAAACTCAGCGCCGGCACCTTTTTCCTCAATGTAAACCTTGCCTACTGATGAAGCAGCAATAGGTGTTTGCCTATCAATAGCTAATGATGAGTTAGCTGTAACCACAACCTCCTTTACTGAAGCCGAGGTTGGATCTAATGTAACCACTCCAAGATTTGATTTTGAAGCTTCCAGTTCCTTTGATACATAACCGATGTAAGAAAACACCAAGGTTGTAGTTCCTTCTGCGGGAACTTTAATTTTAAAACCACCATCTAATGCTACAGAAGCTGCTTTGGTAGTTCCTTTAATGGTAACTGTGGCGCCTATTAATGGCTCCTTTGTTTGAGCATCTAACAGTTTACCTGTAATTTGCTTTTCGCCGTTTTGTGCAAATACTGAGCACATCGCTAAAACGGAAAAGAATAGAGAGAGTAAATATCTCCTCATATTTTTACTTGTTTAAATAATAAAATAAATAATTAATTGCGACAAATATAATTGCCCTCAATATTTCAGATATTAAATTAATATTAATAAACAAGGGTATTTATACACATTATTGTAACAATAATATATACTTACACAAACAACAGATTTTATAAATAAGGTATGCCATACCGGCCAATTGGCATACAATTGTAAATACCATAATGTGCACTGGGGTTAAGCACATGTTCCATTTTCTCGTTTCGCCCCTTTTACTTAGCTTTGGGCCATTAAAATTAACGCCTGTGTAAAAAACATGGGGGTAGCTTTAATCCGTACTAAGCAAAGTTTTTAAATTATAAAAGTATTATCATTAAGAATATGGATTACGATTTAATTGTTATAGGTTCAGGCCCAGGGGGATACGTTGCAGCTATCCGCGCTTCCCAACTCGGTTTAAAAACTGCCATTGTTGAAAAAGAATCATTAGGCGGTATTTGCCTTAACTGGGGCTGTATCCCTACCAAAGCCTTATTAAAAAGCGCGCAGGTATTTGAATACCTTAATCACGCTGCCGATTACGGTGTAAACGCCACAGGCGACATTAATTTTGAAAGCGTTATTAAAAGGAGCCGTGGCGTAGCCGATGGCATGAGCAAAGGCGTTCAGTTTTTAATGAAGAAAAACAAGATCGATGTTGTAGTTGGTTTTGGCAAATTAAAATCAAAAGGTGTTGTTGAAGTAAAAGGCAACGATGGCACAACTAAACAGATCACAGCGAAACATATTATACTGGCCACAGGCGGCCGCTCACGCGAATTACCAAACCTTAAACAGGATGGCAAAAAAGTGATCGGATACCGTGAAGCCATGATATTACCAAAACAACCTAAATCAATGGTTGTGGTTGGTTCTGGCGCTATAGGTATTGAGTTTGCTTATTTCTACAATGCCATTGGCACTAAGGTTACTGTTGTAGAGTACCTGGATAACATTGTGCCTTTAGAAGACGAAGAGGTTTCAAAAAACTTGCAGCGCATCCTGAAAAAACAAGGGCTTAATATTTTAACAGGCTCCAATGTTGAATCTGTTGATACCAGCGGCGAGCTTTGCAAAGTAAACGTAAAAACAGCTACCGGTGTTGAAGTATTGGAAGCTGAGATAGTTTTATCAGCCGTAGGTATATCAACCAATATTGAAGGCATTGGCCTGGAAGAAAACGGTGTAAAAACTGATAAAGGCAAAGTATTGGTTGATGACTTTTACCGTACTAATGTGGAAGGCGTATATGCCATTGGCGATATTGTTCAAGGACAGGCACTGGCCCACGTAGCATCTGCCGAAGGTATCATTTGTGTTGAGAAAATAGCAGGCCATAATCCTGAACCTTTAAATTATAATAATATTCCGGGCTGTACTTATTGCTCACCTGAGGTTGCATCAGTAGGCTATACCGAAAAAGCAGCTAAAGAAGCCGGATATGAAATTAAAGTTGGTAAATTCCCATTCTCCGCATCGGGCAAGGCAAGTGCTGCCGGCGCTAAAGATGGCTTTGTAAAAGTGATATTTGATGCCAAGTATGGCGAGTTCCTGGGTGCACATATGCTGGGCTATAACGTTACCGAATTGATTGCCGAAGTAGTTACCGCCCGCAAGCTGGAAGCTACCGGCCACGAGATCATCAAATCGGTACACCCTCACCCTACCATGAGCGAGGCCGTGATGGAAGCCGCAGCTGCCGCTTACGACGAAGTAATACACTTGTAAGTCAAAAGTCAAAAACTCTTATCCAAGCAGATAAGGAAAATAAATTTCAAAGACCGATAGTATTTCACTATCGGTCTTTTCTTTTTTTATTTAATATTACATCAGAAAGCTTTTTTTGACTTTTTAATTTAAATTTTGACTTATCATGAATCTTTATACAATAGATACCGGCTTTTTTAAATTAGATGGAGGTGCCATGTTTGGCGTTGTACCCAAAACCATCTGGAGCAAGACCAACCCTGCTGATGAAAACAATATGTGTACCTGGGCCATGCGCTGCCTGCTGGTTGAAGATGGCAACAGGCTCATATTAATTGATACAGGCATAGGCAATAAACAGGATCAAAAGTTTTTCAGCTATTATTATTTGCATGGCAACGCTACATTAGATAGCTCATTCGCTACCCTCGGTTTCCACCGCGATGATATTACCGATGTTTTTTTAACCCACCTGCATTTTGATCACGTAGGTGGCGCGGTAACCAGGAATGGCGATAATCTTACTCCCACTTTTAAAAATGCCACTTACTGGAGCAATCAACAGCACTGGGATTGGGCGGTAAATCCTAACGACCGCGAAAAGGCGTCATTTTTAAAAGAAAATATATTACCTATACAACAAAGCGGCCAGCTGAAGTTTATTGAGGGCTCCGAATTTGGCAATAACTTTAATGTAAAGTATGTTTATGGCCATACAGATGCCATGATGCTGCCGGTTATTAATTATAAAAATAAAAGCATTATTTATATGGCCGATCTGCTGCCATCCACAGGTCACCTGCCATTGCCCTATGTAATGGCTTATGACATGTTCCCGATGAAAACGCTGGCCGAAAAAAAACAATTTTTAAACGAGGCCGTAGAAAAAGATTATATTTTGTATTTTGAGCACGACCCAATAAATGAGTGTTGTACATTGCAGCAAACAGAGAAGGGTATCAGAGTAAAAGACGTATTTAAATTGAACGAGATTTAGATTGCATTTTACGAAGACAACAAAAATCATACCGCTTGATAGTTTAACCAATTAATTAAGAAAAATAGAACAATTACTTAACACCGCAATTATTAACCACTCAAAATCAACCCATTACACTTGGCCCATATAAGCTATTTTTTTTGAAAATACATTGTACAATTGTAATTTTTTAGAACAATTTTATAACTTTGCACGTTCTGTACTCAATAGAAAGTACGGAAGGTTTATAAATAAATGAGACAACTCAAAATAACGCAATCCATTACCAATCGCGAGTCACAATCGCTGGACAAATATCTTCACGAGATTGGTAAAGTTGATCTGATAACTGCCGAGGAAGAAGTAATATTAGCTCAAAAAATACGCGAAGGTGATCAGGCGGCTTTGGAACGTTTAACCAAAACCAATTTACGCTTTGTGGTTTCTGTTGCCAAACAATACCAAAATCAGGGCTTAACCCTTGGCGATTTAATTAACGAAGGTAACTTAGGCCTGATTAAGGCAGCCAAGCGCTTTGACGAAACTAAAGGCTTTAAATTCATATCATACGCCGTATGGTGGATCCGTCAGTCAATACTTCAAGCTATTGCAGAGCAATCACGTATTGTGCGTTTGCCTTTAAACCAGGTAGGTTCATTAAGCAAGATCAGCAAGGCGTTTTCAAAACTGGAGCAGGAATATGAGCGTGAGCCCTCACCAGAAGAGCTTGCCGATATACTGGAAACTACGGTTGATAAAATTTCGGATACACTGAGTAATTCGGGCCGCCATGTATCAATGGATGCGCCGTTTGTACAGGGCGAAGAAAACACTCTGCTTGATGTACTTGAAAACCAGGAACCCAATACCGACTCGATATTAATTAATGAGTCGTTATCTGAAGAGATCAAACGCTCATTATCAACCTTAACCGAGCGTGAACGCGAAATCATTGTGTTATTCTTCGGTTTGGGCACCAACCATCCGCTTTCATTAGAAGAGATCGGCGAAAAATTCAACCTTACCCGTGAGCGTGTACGCCAGATCAAAGACAAGGCCCTGCAACGCCTGCGTCATACATCCAGAAGCAAAATCCTGAAATCATATTTAGGTTAATCTTAACAAAAACATTTCAAAAAAGCCATTGATTAATTAATCAATGGCTTTTTTGCTTTAACCAGCAATCTGCCTCTGCTTACTGAGCTTTTCAACATATATATTTGAGCTGTTGAACATAATTCCACAAGACTTACTTTCCGAGGTTTGTATCATAAACTCAAATCGAAAAACATGAAGAAAGTAATTTTAATAACCGGCGCCTCATCAGGCATAGGTAAAGAAACCGCTCGATATTTTGCAGCCAAAGGATGGAATGTAATTGCCACCATGCGCAGCCCTGAAAAAGAAACAGAATTAACCAAATTAGATAATGTATTGGTTACTAAACTGGATGTTCAAAATATCGAAAGCATCAAAAGCGCCATTACAGCCGGTATTTCACATTTTGGCCAAATAGATGTACTGGTAAACAATGCGGGCTACGGCCAAATGGGAATTTTTGAAGCTGCTGCAAGGCAGCAAATAGTTAATCAATTTGAGGTGAACGTTTTTGGTGTAATGGATACCATAAAAGCTATACTCCCACACTTTCGCGAACGCGGGAAAGGTATGATCGTGAACATTAGTTCAGGTGCAGGCAAATTCACCCTACCTATGCTATCTATGTATGCGGCCTCAAAATTTGCATTGGAAGGCTTTTCAGAAGCGCTTTCATTTGAGCTTTCGGCCCTTAACATCAAAGTAAAAATAGTAGAACCGGGCGGCACACAAACCAATTTTAATCAGGCAAGTGCCGATGTGTTTGCCCATGATGCCAGCCTTACAGATTACGATCCCTTTTTGGCCGCAGCCGGCAAAATGTTTGATACTATGAAACAGGCATCAATAACCAGCATTGAGGTTGCTGAAGTAATTTACAAGGCCATAACTGATGGTACCGATACTTTAAGATACGCTATAGGCAACGCGGATTTTAATCAACGCATGAACGCCCGCCGGCAAATGGAAGACCAGGAATATATCGATTCTATTAAAAACGGCTTTGTTAAATATTTGCAACAATAAAATCATTTTGCAGAATAGCCCATTAGGTTTGAGCTATTCTGCTTATTTTTAATACACCATGAGTTCAGATAAAGACAAAGAGCAGCCTATACCCATAGTTCATGCCTGTTATGCTAAGACTAACAACAATAGCGAAAACTTTGTACCACATCATATTTTCAGCTACCAGATATCCGGATCAATGATCGTAAATGATGGTAAGCACGAATATGTTTTTGAGCCTGGCGATTTCAGGTTAAGCAAAAGGAATCAGCTGGCTAAATATGTAAAAGTACCGCCCCCAAACGGCGAATTTAAAACTATTGCCATTTATTTTGATCAGCAAACATTAAGGGAGTTTAGCGCGACCTATGGCTATAAGGCCGAAAAAAGAGACGATACCCCCGGCTTTATAAATCTCCCCAACAGTAGTATTTATAAAAACTTTGTAGAATCTTTGCTGCCTTATCTTGCAGCCGATCAGTTTCGTGATAAAGAGTTATTGGCCCTAAAGATAAAAGAAGCGCTCTTGATCCTGCTCCGTGTAAATCCAGAGCTGAAAGACGTGTTGTTTGATTTTAGTGAACCCGGCAAAATTGACTTGGAGGGCTTTATGCAAAAAAACTTCCATTTTAAAGTTGGCCTCAATCGTTTCGCCTACCTCACAGGCCGCAGCCTGGCTACTTTTAAACGCGATTTTCAGAAGATCTTTAAAACATCGCCAAGTCGCTGGTTGGTACAGCGCAGATTGCAGGAAGCTCACTATCTGATCAAAGAACAGGGTAAACGCCCGTCTGAAATATACTTTGAACTTGGTTTTGAAGATTTTTCGCACTTCACGTATGCTTTCAGGCAGGCATATGGCGCCGCGCCTACCAAAATATAAACGCTGTACAAACAAAACAAGCAATTACGCCCAGGCGTTTACTATACCATGCAGCCATCCGATTATGAAAAGCTCACTCCTGCACAAGCCATTGCATACCAGCATGAATTGCGCAGGCAAATAGATATTACACCGCTACAAAAACCTATTGTTACAATCGGCGGTGCCGATATCTCGTTCAATAAATATTCAGAGATCGTGTACGCAGGCATTGTGTTGTTCAGTTATCCCGAGTTAAAGATCATTGGCGAGGCAACGGCTATTAGTAAAACTAAATTCCCTTACATATCCGGCCTGTTGGCTTTTCGCGAGGTACCGGCCCTGCTTGAGGCCTGGGATAAACTGACTGTAAAACCCGATCTGATGGTTTTAGATGGCCAGGGAATAGCACATGAACGCCGGACAGGCATAGCCACTCACTTTGGGCTTATTACCGATACACCAGCCTTAGGTAGCGCTAAAAGCAGGCTTACTGGCCGGTACGATGAACCAGGCAACCATCTCTTTGACCAAAGCCCAATGTACGATAAAGGCGAAATGATAGGCATGGCCTTGCGCAGTAAAAAGAACTGTAACCCAATATATATTTCGCCGGGCCATCGCATCAGCATGGAGCAAAGTGTGGAGGTTATCAAAAACTGCATCCGCGGTTACCGCATACCAGAGCCTACCCGGCAAGCCCACTTATTAGTTAATAAAATCAGAATTGCAGATGGTGATAACAATAATCGACAGATAAATCTGTTTGATTAGCTATCACAGTCATTACTTGAAACGTTTAGGCATCCTTATCTTCCAGTTTTACCGGTTACTTGCGCTATATAATATAGCGTTCACCGTATTGGCATGCTGATCGTGGTTTTTAATGCCGGAACCATTAATTTCGGAGCCATTAATGCCGGAACCTTTTTATTTTCAAAAATAATTGGACTTATATCCGCAGTGATTCTTCATTATTTTTCGGCAAAAGAAAATTATTTTTATTTCCGTAATGCGGGCTACGCCATGTGGCGAATATTTGTTAATGCCTTTGTTATTGATCTTTCTATCTGTATATTATTGATCACCTTATCGCAATTAATACTACATGCAGCCACTTACTTTAAAGGTTGATAGCGTTCGGCTCGAATTTGATGGCAGAACTATTTTGCAGGATATTTACCTGGATTGTAAACAGGGTGAAATTGTGGGTTTACTGGGCAGGAATGGTTGCGGAAAATCATCACTACTGCGCATCATATTTGGCATTTTACAACCCAGCTTTAAACATGTGAGCATTAATAGTCAATACATAGCTACAGGTTATCATCATAACCGGATAGCTTATCTTCCCCAGCATAACTATCTGCCGCATGGCATCAGGACAAAAGAACTGGCAAAAAACTTCATCGACCCACAGTTTTGGGATGAATTTACAGATCTTGATATTTACAAAAACCATTTTAATAAAACTGTTGGCCAGTTATCAGGTGGCGAACTCCGGCAGTTGGAGACCTTAATGATCATTTACAATAAAGCCGATTTTATTTTACTTGATGAGCCATTTACCCATATATCACCTATACAAGCAGATTTGTTTAAACCCATCATCAAAAGGTGTGCGCTGCATAAGGGCTTTATTATTACCGATCATCAATACAGGAACATTATTGACATCAGTGACAGGCTTATACTGATTAGCAATGGCAGTACCAAACATATTAAGTCTGCCCAAGATCTTATTAGCTGGGGCTATGTGAATCACCTTGATTAATTGTCGCCAGAATCTAATATTATTACCTGTTTTTAATTATAGATACGTGAATTTAATATTCACATAATAAAAAGGTATTTTAGCCTATCAGAACATTTTTTATGACCATATCCATATATCAGGCCGACGCATTTACCGATAAACTTTTTGGCGGTAATCCGGCCGCTATTTGTCCACTTACCGAATGGCTTCCCGATGAGGTTATGCAAAAGATTGCCATAGAAAACAACCTGGCCGAAACCGCTTTTTTTGTAAAAACCACTAATGGTTACAAATTACGCTGGTTTACCCCTGAATATGAAATTGACCTTTGTGGCCATGCAACCCTGGCGTCGGCACATATATTATTCACCGAGTTGGGGTTCACCGGAGATACCATCCATTTTGAAACCGTAAAAGCCGGTACCCTTATTGTTAAAAAAGATGGTGATAAATATACGATGGATTTCCCCTCCAGGCCCCCAATACCTATTGAGCGCCCTAACGGGCTGGCCGAAGCTTTTGGCGAGAAAGAACCTATCGCTTTTTTAAGATCAAGGGATTATTTCCTGGTTTACGAAAACGAACAGGACATCAAAGATCTTACTCCTGACTTCCTCGCACTTTCAAAAATGGATACCTTAGGCGTAATTGTTACCGCCCGGGGTGATAATTCTGATTTTGTATCCCGCTTTTTTGCCCCTGGCGCAGGCATCCCTGAAGACCCTGTTACCGGCTCGGCACACTGTAACCTGATACCTTACTGGGCAAAAGCTTTGGGTAAAAACAACCTGCATGCCTACCAGATATCCGCCCGACGCGGCGAACTCTGGTGCGAGCTTAAAGGCGAACGCGTGCTCATGAGCGGCAAAGCGGTTACCTATCTCAAAGGCGAGATCAGGGTGGCATTGTGAGTTTGAGTAGCGAGATTAACTGTCGCAAGTTTAGCGATAGCGTAACTTGTGACGCATCATGAATTAAGCTTTCAGCTTACATAATTTTTAATTTATGGCAAATGGGCTGAAAACTCTTTTCATGCGTAACCACGAGTTACGCTACCTGTGCCTATTGGAATGACAAAACAAAACGTCATTGAGCTACGGTTGCTAACCCTATAAGGAGAAATCATTCATAAAGAAATCATAGCAATCCTTTAATCCCAAAAATCGTGGTTCAGACAAATACAAACCCTCAAAAAAAGTTTAATAAAATCATTTTTTTATAATTACTTTGAAAGTTAGATTTTTTGCAAGGACACAACAAAATAGATGCAGCTTACCAGCTTAGAAATCAAGGGCTTTAAGAGTTTTGGAGATAAGATCACCATTAATTTTAATGAGGGTGTAACTGCTATTGTTGGGCCAAATGGCTGCGGAAAATCAAATGTGGTTGATGCCATCAGGTGGGTTTTGGGTGAACAAAGTACCCGAATGCTGCGCTCGGAGAAGATGGATAACGTTATTTTCAACGGTACCAAAAGCCGTAAATCAGCCAATCTTGCAGAGGTTTCCCTTACTTTTGACAATACCAAGAACGTACTGCCAACTGATTACTCGCAGGTTACCTTAACCCGCAAGCTTTACCGAACCGGCGAGAGCGAATACCGCCTGAACGATGTGCAGTGTCGCCTGAAAGACATTACCGACCTTTTCCTTGATACCGGTATTGGCTCCGACTCCTATTCTATCATCGAGTTGCGAATGATCGACGAGATCATTACCAACAAAGAAGGTTCGCGCCGTAATTTATTTGAGGAAGCGTCTGGTATATCTAAATATAAGCTCCGTAAAAAACAAACTTTTAGTAAGCTTAAGGATACCGAAGCCGATCTGGAACGGGTGGAAGATCTGCTTTTCGAGATAGAAAAGAACTTGAAGACGCTGGAAAACCAGGCCAAAAAAACCGAGCGCTATTATCGTATCAAAGAGCAGTACAAAACGCTCAGCATTATGCTGGCCTCGTTCCGTATTGTGTCTTTCAGTGAATCGTTAAAGAAAATCGAGGAGCAGGAGCAAAAGCAAAAAGCTGAAAAAGGTGGCATTGTAGCTCAGATTGATACTTTAGAGGCTGCCCTGCAACAGCAGAAGCTGGATAGCATTACCAAAGAAAAAAACCTGTCGGTTCAGCAGAAAACTACCAATGAGTTTGTTTCAAAGATCAGAGCTTATGAAAGCGAAAAAAAGATCAAGAACGAACAGCTTAAGTTTCAGCAGGACAAAGAAGCACGTTTAACCGAAGAGTTGGATCGCGACAAAAACCAGCTGAACCACGTACTATACAATATCAAGCGCTTATCAGAAGAAAAAGCGACTGAAGAAGAAAACCTGCAAACTATACAAAGCAAACTAACCGACCTGAAAGAGGCGGTTGATGAGCTCAGGCTGCAGCAAGCATCGGCCCGTAACGAGCTCAATGAGCTTACCGGCATCAATACCCGCCTGCAAAATCAGGCTTATAAGGCTGAAAAGGACATTGATATTTTGCAGATACAGCAGCAGGCCCTGGAGCAGGAAAGCCAGCGCAATATGGAAGATACTACCAACAAAGAGGTAGAGCTTTCGCACTTTAACCAGGTGGTTGCCGAGCTGCAAGCCCGTAAAGAAACGCTTGATGATGAATATCAACTATCGCTTGAGGCCGAAAACAAGCTAAAAGAGCAAATTACTGATACTGACAGCGAGTTAATTACGGTAAAAGATACCATCATTAAAGAAAGCCGCAAGCTTGACGCCAAACAAAACGAATACAACCTGACCAAAAGCATGGTAGATAACCTGGAAGGTTTTCCGGAGTCTATCCGCTTTTTGAAAAAAAACACCGACTGGGCCAAAAATGCTCCGCTATTCAGCGATGTACTTTTTTGCCGCGAGGAGTTCCGTGTAGCTATTGAAAACTACCTGGAACCACTCATGAACCACTACGTGGTTGAAAGCTATGACGAGGCTATAAAGGCTATTAACCTACTGAGCAATGCAGCCAGAGGAAGGGCACACTTTTTCATTTTGGAAAACTACGGTGAAATAAACCCCACCAATCAAGCTTTTGAAAATGCAGGCGCGGTATCTGCCCTGCAAGTGATCGAGGTAGATAAGCGCTACACTAACCTTTGTAATCACCTGTTAAAAAATGTTTACCTGGTTGATGATGATAAAGACCAGCAGATCAACAATGCTCAGCTACCGGATGGTGTAGTGTTAATTGGCAAAAGCGGTAAGTTCAACAAGTCAAAATATACGATGGCCGGTGGTTCGGTGGGCTTATTTGAGGGTAAAAGGATTGGCCGGGCCAAAAATCTGGAAAACCTGGCCAAAGAGATCAAGAATATCGAAAACCTGGTTAACGGACAAAAAAACAAATCAGACGAGCTGCAAAATAAACTGGCTGCCCTGAAAGCATCAACCAAAGCTGCCCAATTAAATGAGCAGCAACAAATGCTGAACCGACTTAATACCGAATTGATCACTGTTAAAACAAGGCAGGAACAGTATCAAACTTTTATTGAAAACAGTCTTAACCGCAAAGAGGATATCGCCCGTAAAATTGCAGGCATCAACGAAGAAATACAAGCCCTGCATCCTTTGCTGGCCGAATTAAAAACACAAAAGCAAATTCAGAACGACCTGCTGGTTGAAAAACAGGCGGCTTTCAATGAGCTGAATGAATATGTATCGGTACAGTCAAACGCTTATAATCAGGAAAATATCCGCTTCCATCAGCAGCAAAATAAGGTATCAGGATTGCTAAAAGATCTGGACTATCGTGATACGCAACAGGAAAGCCTGGAAACCCGCATTAAACAAAATGCCGCCGAGTTTGAAAAGGTAAAAATAGCCATACAAGAAAATCTGAAACAAGCTGACAACTCCGATGAGGGCCTGCTGGAGATGTATGAGCAAAAAGAAAACCTGGAAAAGGCTACCCAACAGGCCGAGCAGGAATATTACCAATGGCGAGCTGTTATTACCGAAAACGAAAATGAGATAACCACCCTTCGTCGTAAAAAGGACAACAGCGAGGTTATTGAGAACGAATTACGGGACGAACGCAACAACCTTAAACTGGAGCTAAACGCCCTGAAAGAGCGCCTTTCTGTGGAGTTTAATATTGATATTGAAGATCTGCCCGAAACTGAAACGCCAACCGAAAGCGAGCATGAGCTGCGCGAAAAGGCCGAGAAGTTCAAAAAACAACTGGATGATTTTGGCGCCATCAACCCGATGGCGGTAGAGGCCTACAATGAAATGAATGAGCGTTATACTTTCATTCAGGCGCAAAAGAAAGATCTGAGCGAAGCTAAGGCCTCGCTGCTGGCCACTATTCAGGAGATTGATGATACGGCTAAAGAGAAATTCATGTCGGCTTTTATTATGGTGCGCGAAAACTTTATTAAAGTTTTCCGCTCGCTGTTCAATGATGAGGACTCCTGTGATCTGGTGCTGAGCGACCCGCAGCGCCCGCTGGAATCAGAGATTGACATTATTGCCAAACCTAAAGGTAAACGCCCGCTATCCATCAACCAGCTATCTGGTGGCGAAAAAACATTGACGGCAACAGCTATCCTGTTTTCGCTTTACCTGCTTAAGCCTGCGCCTTTCTGTATTTTTGATGAGGTTGATGCCCCGCTTGATGATACCAATATTGATAAGT
>NZ_JBCECK010000098.1:17709-19734 GCF_039207105.1 Mucilaginibacter sp. | reverse complement strand
TGGTACCTGCATCTAAAAAATTATTGGCCGATTTTACCATTGTGCCTGGACAAAATAATACAGGTAAGCTGGATATTGAATTTCAAAACGAAAAAGGAGATGCAGCCATCAGGCTCACACTTGATTCGGCAGGGAGATTGTTTACCAAAGCAGGCTATCGCGATAAAAATCTGATCAAATATGAGGCTGGAAAAGCCTATCACATCATCCTGAAATTGAATACAGATACACGCTTTTATACCATGAATATCAACGGAAAAGATATGTCGCCATCGCTGTTTTTTGCGCCGGTATTAAGAGTAAGTCGTGTGGTTTTCAGGACCGGAGATGTAAGACGTTTTCCCAATGCAGATACACCTACCGATCAGGATTATGATTTGCCTAAGGCCGGTGAAGCTGCTAAACCTGCTGTGTTCTATATCAAATCATTTAAAACAAGTAATTATTAAAGGATGAAGGGGATAAAAATAATTGTTTGTTTGATCATTACATGCCATTGTTCTACCACCAGCATGGCCCAGGTAGTATTGCCTAAAATACTGGGTAACGGTATGGTGCTACAGCGCAATCAACCTGTACCTATTTGGGGAACGGCAAAACCGGGCGAAAAAATAACCGTAAAATTTAACAAGCAAAGTAAAACTGGAGTAACTGATGCATCAGGCAAGTGGATGGTGATACTTAACGCGATGCAAGCTTCGGTAAATCCCGCCACTTTAACCATAATAGGTTCAAATACGGTTGAACTTCATGATATTTTAGTGGGTGAAGTTTGGCTGTGCTCCGGTCAGTCAAATATGCAGTATGAGATGCGTAAGAACAGTAAAGTAAAAAAGCCGGATACCAGTACAGTTAATTCGCCGGTTGATGAACTGCAACGAGCGCATAATCCAAATATCCGGATATTTTTAGCTACTCAGAAAAACCTGCAAAAAACAGATTCTACTCATTCGGACTGGAGCGTAGCTGAAGATTCAGCCTTGCGTGCATTTTCAGCAGCTGGATATTTTTTCGCTAAAAATTTAAATCATGATCTTAACGTACCTGTAGGTATCATTTCCTCGGCGGTAAGCGGCAGCAGGATTGAACCCTGGGTATCGCCTGACGCATTTGAAGCTATACCTTACTTTAAAACTAATGATATCAAAGTAGAGGGTGATCCCGGGAAGTTTTATAGTAAAATGATCGAACCGCTGGCTCCTTTTGCACTTAAAGGGTTTTTATGGTATCAGGGCGAAAGCAATTGCTTTTTAGGCGAAACCATTACCTATACCTACAAAATGGAAGCGCTGATCAATAGCTGGCGCAAATTGTGGAGTAATAAAAACCTGCCTTTTTACTATGTGCAAATTGCACCGTACTATTATACACAAGGCAAAGGGCCGGTTACATACACCGAATTTACAGAACCTGAATTACGTGAGGCTCAAGCAATGGCACTGCAAATTCCGCACACAGATATGATTGTTACAACGGACTTAAACGATGATCTGAAAAATATTCACCCTCCCTTTAAATGGGAGATAGGTAGACGATTGGAATTACAGGCATTAACTAATACATATGGCCAAAAACAGGTAATAAGCTCCGGGCCTATGTATAAAGGCATGAAAACCAATGCTAACAGAATCATTCTTGAATTTAAGAGCATTGGGGATGGTCTGGTAAGTCATGATGGAAAGCCGTTGAGCGATTTTACGATAGCTGGCGCTGATGGAAAATTCGTACCCGCTAATGCAACAATCGTTGGTAATCATATAGAGGTTTCCGCGCCTTCAGTAAATGCGCCGGTAGCCGCTCGCTTTGCCTGGTCAGAATCTGCTCAGCCCAATTTTTATAACCGTAACGGATTACCCGCTGTGCCTTTTCGCACTGATAATCCATTGAAATTTACTTTAACCGCTAACTGAAATCATGAAACCTGCCTTTTTTAAAATATGTTTAACTGTTCTGCTTTTATCAAGCGTAAGGATAGCACGCGCTCAGGAAACGCAAAAAATGTTTCTTTCAGGTACAGGCAGTGAC
>NZ_JBCECK010000098.1:0-17699 GCF_039207105.1 Mucilaginibacter sp. | reverse complement strand
TGACCATACCGTTAACTGGCAGTTTTTCTGTACTGAGGGTCGTAATTCAGGTAAATGGACAACTATCCCAGTACCTTCCAACTGGGAGTTTCAGGGGTTTGGTAAGTACAACTATGGGCTGGCTAAAGACAGCCTAAGGGGTAAAGAGAAGGGGATGTACAAATATGAATTTACGGTACCTACAACCTGGCAGGGTAAAGCTATAAATATTGTCTTTGATGGCTCCATGACCGATACCGAGGTTAAGTTGAATGGCCAATCGGCAGGGCCTATCCATCAGGGTTCATTTTATCGTTTTAAATACGATGTAAGCAAGCTATTAAATTACGGTAAGTCTAACTTATTGGAAGTTACTGTTTCTAAACATTCGGCTAATGCTTCAGTCAACGCAGCAGAAAGAAAAGGCGATTTCTGGATATTCGGCGGTATTTTCAGGCCGGTGTTTTTGGAAGCGTTGCCTAAAACCAATATCAATTATTACGCTGTTGATGCCAAAGCAAACGGCAATTTAAAAGCTGTTTTAAGGTTATCATCGGCCCAAACAGGTACAATAACCGGACAGGTTTATATGCTGAACGGCCAAAAGTTTGGTGCGGCGTTTACAGCAAAAGTTAATGCCGGTGATACATTGGTGAATATCAGTACTCATTTAGCCTCCCCTAAATTATGGACACCGGAATCACCTAATTTATACAATGTGGTTTTCACCCTTAACCAAACTGGGAAAGTTGTGCACACTGTAAAACAAAGAATCGGTTTCCGTACGGTGGAATTACATGAGCACGATGGTATTTATGTTAACAATGTCAAGATCAAATTCAAGGGAGTAAATCGTCATTCTTTTTGGCCAACTACAGGTAGGGCTTTAAATAAGAAGACCAGTATTGAGGATGTGCAGTTGATGAAAGATATGAACATGAATGCGGTGCGCATGTCGCATTACCCGCCTGATGATCATTTTCTGGACGTGTGCGATTCACTGGGCTTGTTTGTATTGGACGAGCTAACCGGCTGGCATCATAATTACGATACCCAGATAGGTTCAAAATTAGTCAGGGAACTGATTGAAAAAGATATTAATCATCCCTCAATAGTGGTTTGGGATAATGGTAATGAGGGTGGCTTTAATTTTAATCTCGACCATTGGTTTGATGAGTTGGATATTCAAAAACGCCCGCTCATACATCCATGGGGAATTTTCAGAGGTACAAATACCCAGCACTATATCAATTATGATTATGGCATTAATACCGGTATCAACGGTCATGATGTGTTTTTCCCGACAGAGTTCTTACACGGCTTATATGATGGTGGCGCGGGTGCCGGCCTGGAAGATTTCTGGAACCAGATGTGGTATACACCAATTTCGGCCGGTGGTTTTATCTGGGATTTCGCTGACGAAGCCGTAGTTAGGGCCGATAAAAATGGCGAACTGGATACAGACGGAGATCACGGCCCGGACGGTATAGTTGGCCCTTATCACGAAAAGGAGGGTAGTTACTTTACTATTAAAGAAGTATGGAGTCCGGTATTTCTGGAGCCGCGTGAAATTACCTCGGCTTTTAACGGAACCCTGCGTTTGCAGAACCGCTATTTTTATACCAATCTTAAGCAATGCAGCTTTAATTACAAGTTGATTAAGCTGGACAATCCCTATCAAAAAACAAATACACCAGCAAAAACAGGTGTAATAGCGTCTCCAGATGTAGTGCCTGGGCAATATGGTAATCTGCAGGTACAATTACCAACAGGCTGGCAAAACTATGATGTATTGTATATTACCGCTTATGACGTAACCAAACATGAGTTATTTACCTGGAGCTTTCCCATCAGTAGCCATGATATATTAACAGCCGGAATTATCAAGAAAACCGGTGGCAGTAAGGCGCAGTTAGAGGAAACAGATTCGTTATTCAAGGTTAAAGCTAATAACGGAATTGAGCTTGAATTTAACCGAAACTCCGGCATATTAGTAAAAGTAAAAAACGCTAAAGGCGATATCCCTTTTAATGATGGCCCCATATTGATTGAAGGGCAAGGGCAAAATGGTTTCCAAAAACTCATACATCGCTACGAGGGTGATAATCTGATAGTAGAAGGTGTATTCCCACCAAAATTAACTGAACCGATGTTGAGGTGGACGATATATCCATCGGGTTGGGTACAATTGGATGTAAAATATTGGCCAATAGGCGAGGATGCAACTCTGCTTGGTGTAAATTTCTCCTTCCCCGAAAAGGAAATCAAAGGAGTAACCTATCTGGGCGATGGTCCTTACCGGGTTTGGAAAAACCGGATGAAAGGAACCCGCTTAGGCGTTTGGGACAAAACATATAATAATACTATTACTGGCCAGGGCAAGGTAGTTTACCCAGAGTTTAAAGGTTATTACTCCAACCTGTACTGGATGAAATTGGAAACCACTGGCCAGCCGCTAATCATTGTATGTAACAGCCGTGATGTATTTATGCGCCTATTTACACCGGCTAATCCGTTAAAAACATATAATGTGGCACCGGCTTTTCCATCGGGCGATATATCATTTATGCACGGAATCACGCCTATCGGCACCAAATCACAAAAGCCAGAGAACTTAGGAGCTGCCGGCAGAAAGAATCAATACTTTAATTATGACAAAAATATAGAGGATGCGCTGTCGCTCAATTTATACTTTGATTTTTCTGGTAAGTAATGTATAAATTATTTGCACATATATCCGTGACTTTAGCCTTTGTTTTAAGCATAGGCTTAAATGCCTATGGAGATATAAGTCTGCAAAACCTGAAGTGTGAAATGTTACTGAACCCGTTGGGTATAGGCACAACACATCCGCGTTTAAGCTGGCAAATTGTGAGCGATATCCGCAATATCGATCAATTAGCTTATCAGGTAATGGTAGCTTCCACACCGGAGCGGCTGGCTAATAACCAGGCTGATATTTGGGATTCGCGAAAAGTAAGTTCTGATAAATCTATCATGGTTAACTATGCAGGTAAACCATTACTAAGCCGTGCAAACTGTTATTGGAAAGTTAGGGTTTGGACAAACAAAGGCGTAAGCTCCTGGAGCAAACCTGCCATGTGGACAGTAGGTTTACTGAACCAGGCTGATTGGAAAGCACAATGGATAGGTTATGATAAAGGTTTTTCCTGGGATAGCATATCAAAGTTTTCACGTCTTTCGGCCCGCTACTATCGTAAACAGTTTGACGTTAAAGCAGGCATTAAAAAAGCTACTGTTTATATCATTGGCCTGGGCCATTATGAGCTGTATATAAATGGCAAGCAGATCGGAGATCAGGTATTAGCCGAACCACCTACCGACTATACTCAATCGGTCAAGTACAACACATTTGATGTTACCGATAATATTAAGCAAGGACAAAATGCAGTGGGTACCGTATTGGGCAATGGTCGTTTTTTTACCATGAGGCCAATATACAAACCTAAAAAGATCAGAGAGTTTGGTTTTCCGAAAATGTTGCTGCAACTGGAGCTCGAGTATACCAATGGCACCAAACAAACTATAGTGAGTGATGGCAGCTGGAAATTTACTGCTGATGGGCCCATCCGTACTAATAATGAATATGATGGCGAGGAGTATGATGCTACTAAAGAATTTGCCGGCTGGAACAACATTGGTTTTAACGATAAGGCATGGTTAAATGTAGAACTGGTGCAGGCGCCGGGAGGCAGGATTGAGGCTCAGATGAATGAGCCCATTAAGGTAATGGATACCATAAAGCCTGTAAGCATAACTCAGGCTAAGCCTGGTACGTGGATCATGGATATGGGCCAGAATATGGCAGGTTGGGTGCAAATGAAGGTAAAAGGTAACCGCGGAGATAGAGTAACCCTTCGGTATGCTGAAACTTTGCAACCCAATGGTGAATTGTACGTTGCTAACCTGCGCGACGCCAAGGTAACTGATATATACACGCTTAAAGGCGGTGAGCAAGAAACCTGGCATCCTGTATTTGTTTATCATGGTTTCAGATATGTGGAGATCAGCGGATATCCTGGTAAACCTGAAATAGCCGATTTTGAAGGACAGGTAGTATATGATGCCTTAACAACCACAGGTAGTTTTGAAACTTCAAACGGGTTGATCAATCAGATATATCATAATGCTTATTGGGGGATACTCAGCAATTACAAGGGCATGCCTGTTGATTGCCCACAACGTAACGAACGTATGCCCTGGTTAGGCGACCGAGCCGTTGGTTCATTGGGCGAAAGCTTTGTTTTTGCTAATGGGAATCTGTATGCTAAATGGCTGGATGATATAGCCCAATCGCAAAAGCTAAATGGGGCTATACCAGATGTAGCACCGGCATACTGGAACTATTACAGTGATAACATGACCTGGCCTGGTACTTATATCCTGGTGGCTGATATGCTGTATCGTCAGTTTGCTGATGAAGCACCCATCAAAAAGCATTATGCATCTATGAAAAAATGGATGGATTATATGTGTGGAAAATATATGAAGGATAACCTGATTACTAAAGATAAATATGGTGATTGGTGTGTACCTCCTGAATCTCCTGAACTTATTCACTCAAAAGACCCTGCCCGTAATACCGACGGGCAATTGATAGCATCAGCTTACTATTATCATTTTCTGGGCTTGATGCAAAAGTTCGCTATGTTGACCCACAATCAGGCTGATGTCAAGACCTTTGCTGCCCAGCAGGCAAATACGGCTACGGCTTTCAACCAAAAGTATCTGGATAAAAAGAATTTTAAGTATGATAATAATACCGTTACAGCCAATTTATTACCACTTTATTTCGGTATTGTCCAAACTGAAGCTCGACAGGCTTTATTTAAAAATATTGTAGATAAGATACAAAACGAAGCAAAGGGACATATCAGCACAGGAGTTATTGGTACCCAATGGTTGATGAGAGGATTGTCTGAATATGGTCGCCCTGACCTCGCTTATCGCATAGCCGCCAACAGCGATTACCCAAGTTGGGGTTATATGGTAAAGCACGGCGCTACCACCATTTGGGAACTTTGGAATGGCGATACTGCAGCTCCGGCCATGAACTCTCATAATCATATTATGCTCCTCGGTGATCTGATAGCCTGGTTTTATCAGGATTTAGCGGGAATTAAAACCGTGGGTGCCGGCTTTAAAGAAATTGTAATGAATCCCTCTGTTATTCATGATTTAGATAGCATTAAAGCATCGTATCAAACTCCTTACGGCTTGGTGAAAAGCAATTGGACTAAGGCGAAGGGGGATTTTAAGTGGCATATCACTATTCCGCCAAATAGCAAGGCTTTGGTTTATTTACCATCAACCATAAATTCCGGGATTACAGAAGGAGGGAAACAGATGGCAGAAGTAAAGGACATTAAGCTTATTAAAATGGAAGGTGGACGGGCTGTTTTTCGGGTAGGATCTGGCAATTATGATTTTGAAGTTAAAAACTAATTCATGTATAAACAGTATTAATGATGAAAAAATTGAACATAGCGGGTATAGCATTAGTAGCCATGCTGATGCTAACTACTTTAACCAAAGCGCAAGAGCAGACTGCTACAAAGTCCGCTACAACTCCTGAAGCACAAGCCAAAGCGGATGCAGAGGTTGATAAAAAAGCTACTGATTGGGTAAGCTCACTAAACCTGAACGATGTTGCGAAACAAGCACGTGTAAAAGAACTGATAGCCACTCACTTGAAAGCTGTGCGCGATTGGAACAATGGCCATTCGTACGAGTCGGTACCCGCTGGCATTAACCCTGAAAGCGGTAAGCCTTTAAGCACAATGGATAGGCAGATCATTGTTAACTCGTCGCTGCCTAAATCTGTACACGAAAACCTGATGGCGGGCCTCCGCAAAGACCTTAGCGAAGAGCAGGTTGAAGCCGTGCTTGATAAATATACTATTGGTAAAGTAGCTTTCACCCTGGCTGGTTATAAAGCCATAGTCCCCGATTTGACCGCTACAGAAGAAGCTATCATATTGGCTAATCTGAAACAGGCTCGCGAGCAGGCAGTCGATTTTAAAAACATTAAACAAGTATCAGCCATATTTGAGATCTATAAGACCAAAAATGAGCAGTACCTCAACAATAATGGCCGTAACTGGCACCAATTGTTCAAGGCTTATGTAGATGCTGCAAAGGCAAAAAAAGCAGCCGACGCGGCTGCCAAAAAAACAGCACAATAAATCCAAAGCTATGTATAAAAGAACGATCATATTGCTAATAGCTTGTTTTATTACGGCAAACTGTTTAGCCCAAACCAAGCCCTGGCGCAAAGGTGTTTTGACTGATGAATTTATTTACGAAAAAGCGCCTTACCCAGAATGTCATGCTTCCACCATTGTCGAAACATCAAAAAAAGGTTTGGTGGCTGCCTGGTTTGGTGGTACCAAAGAGCGTAACCCGGATGTATGTATTTGGGTAAGCAGGCTGGTTAATGGCAAATGGACAGAAGCAGTTAACGTAGCTAATGGTATTCAGAACGATACTTTACGCTACCCATGCTGGAACCCTGTATTATTTCAGGTGCCAGGCGGCGAATTGTTATTGTTTTATAAGATAGGTCCAAGTCCGGCCAAATGGAAAGGTTTTATGAAAACCTCTGCTGATGGAGGTGTTACCTGGTCGGCACAAAGGGCTCTGCCTGAAGGTATTTTAGGCCCGATTAAAAATAAGCCTGTCTGGCTGAAGGATGGTACCATATTAAGTCCGTCAAGTACCGAAGGAAATGGGTGGCAGGTGCATTTTGAAGCCAGTAAGGATAAAGGAAAAACCTGGACACTGATAGGCCCAATCAACGATGGCAAGGAGTTAAAAGCTATTCAGCCCAGCATCCTGTTTCATCAAGATGGCAGCTTGCAGGCGTTGTGCCGCAGTCAGAATCGGGCTATATTAAGTACATGGTCAAAAGATAATGGTATAACCTGGTCGCCGCTTGAAAAAACAAGTCTGCCCAATAATAACTCCGGTACCGATGCTGTAACACTAAAAGATGGCAGGCAACTACTGGTATATAATCATGTATTGCCTCCGGGTACATCGACTAAAGGCGCCCGTACACCTTTAAACGTGTCGGTATCAAAAGATGGGATTAACTGGTATGCCTCGGCTATTCTGGAGGATTCGCCCATTAGCCAATATTCTTATCCGTCAGTTATTCAAACGGCTGATGGTTTGGTTCATATTGTTTATACCTGGCGCAGGCAACGTATTAAACACGTAGTTATTGACCCTAAAAAGCTTGATCTGAAAGAGATCAAGAATGGAGAATGGCCTAAAGTGGCGGGTTATACATTACCCGAAATAAAAGGCGAGGTTGACGTACTTAAATAATATAATCATGAAACAGCATAAAGTATACGTTTTATTAATATGCCTGCTATTGAGTAAGGTAGGTTTACATGCACAGCAAACTACTGATGGGCAGTATAAAAAAACGTTGAAAGAAGTGCTGGATGAGATTCAACTTAAATATCATGTATCTATTAAGTATTCGCCAGCTATGGTTAATGGTAAATGGGTAAATTACGCCGAATGGCGCTTTAGGCCCGATGTGGATACTACGTTAACTAACGTCTTGACACCGCTCGACTTAAAGGTGAATAAGGAAGGGCCTGGTAAGTATAAGCTAAAAGAATATGAATACTACCGATGGGCCATAACTGATGGTTGGAAAGAACTTGACCGCATAGCATCTCAATATCATGATAAAGCGAGTTGGGAAATGCGCAAAGTAGAATTAAAACCTGAGTTATTTAAGGCCTTGGAGTTATCGCCGTTACCAGCCAAACCCGCGTCAAAACCAATAATCACCCCAAAACGTGTATTTGACGGTTACACGGTAGAGAATATCGCTATTGAAATATTACCGGGACTGTATATCAACGGATCATTATACAAGCCGCTGAAAATAAAAGGGAAAATTCCGGTAGTGTTAAGTCCCGATGGGCATTGGGAACACCAGCGTTACCGTGCTGACTGTCAGTTGCGTTGCGCTACGCTGGCACGAATGGGGGCTATGGCCTACAGCTATGATCTTTTTGCCTGGGGCGAATCTTTATTACAGTTTAAAGAAGAAGATCATCGCCGCAGTTTGGCACAAACCATTCAGGTATTAGGTGCTATCCGGATACTGGATTATATGCTATCGCTCAAAGAAACCGATCCGGCAAGGGTGGGCATCAGCGGAGGATCTGGGGGCGGAAGCCATACCGTACTCATGACAGCGCTGGATGATCGAATCAAGCTTAGTGCCCCTGTAGTATCGGTATCTTCCTACTTTTATGGAGGCTGCCCTTGTGAAAGTGGAATGCCTATACACCAATGCGGAGGAGGAACAGATAACGTAGAACTGGCTGCCATGGCAGCGCCACGACCTCAATTGCTAATATCTGACGGACAAGACTGGACGGCCCAAATGCCCGAACATGACTTTCCTTACCTGAAAAAAATGTACGGTTATTATAACGTTCAAAACCTGGTGGAGAATGTGCATATCCCAACAGAGGGGCATGACTTTGGGCCATCTAAAAGATACCCGCTATATGAATTTATAGCTAAAAACTTTCATCTGGATATTAATGCCATAAAAGATAGGGCGGGAAAAATAGATGAGTCAAAAGTAACTGTTGAAAAAGAATCGGCCATGTATGTGTTTGGCAATCATGGTGAAAAATTACCAGCCAACTCTATAAAAGGATTTGACCAGTTACAAAAAGTTTTTGCAGCATCTACTAAACCATAAAATATGAAGGGCAGATTAATATTGATTTTAGGTATAACACTTTTAACAGGTTTTCCACTAAAGCATTTGTATGCGCAAAACAACTCCGCTAAACAACGGTACAAGGTTGCTGTGGTTGATCTGATGATATTAAAAAGGCAAAAGCTGGGTGCTTTTCAGCTTACTAAAGATATAGGTGCCGATGGGGTTGAGGTAGATATGGGAGGCTTGGGTGACAGGGAAACCTTTGATAATAAGTTGACCATTGATTCTGTACGTAAACAGTTTCTAGGTAAAGCCAAAGAACTCAATTTGCAAATACCTTCTATGGGCATGACAGGTTTTTTTGCTCAATCGTTTGCAGAGCGACCAACGGCCGTAAAGGCGGTTGAAGATTGCATTAATACCATGAAGCAAATGAACGTAAAAGTTGGCTTTTTGCCTATGGGTATTAAAGGCGATCTGGTTAAATATCCAAATTTGCGACCGGCTATTGTATCACGGTTAAAAGAAGTAGGGAAAATTGCTGAAAAAGCGGGTGTTGTAATAGGTATTGAAACTGCGCTGGATGCAAAAGGCGAATTGAAATTACTCAAAGATATTGGCTCGCCTGCTGTTAAAAGCTATTTCAACTTTGAGAATGCCATTCAAAATGGTCGCGACTTGAATAAGGAACTACAAATCTTAGGTAAAAACTATATAGCACAAATTCACTGTACCAATAGTGATGGCCAATGGCTACAAAATGATCCGAAAGTTAATCTGGAACAAGTAAAGGAAACGCTGGATAAAATGGGTTGGAGCGGTTGGCTGGTGATTGAACGCTCGCGTGACGCCAAAGACCCCCGCAATGTGAAATGGAATTTCAGCGCCAACACTACTTATGTAAAATCGGTATTCCAGGGCCCTAACGAGTAAGTTGTAATGAATTTCATCCGCATACCTTTTATCGTTTTAATATTAGCTGTGCTATTGACAGGCAGCAGTTTCGCAGCTGAAATTTGGGTAGCACCTAATGGCTCGGATACTAATAATGGCTCATCACAACAGCCGTTGGCTACAGTTACTATGGCTATCAGAAAAGCCCGTGAATTGCGCCGGTTGAATGATCCATCAGTAAAAGGCGGAATCCATATTTGGATAAAAAAGGGAATTTATCAATTAAGTGAACTATTATTTATCAGACCCGAAGATTCAGGCACGGCAGATAGCCCTACCACTATTGAAGGTTTGGCTGCTGACCAAACCATCATAAGCGGAGGTGTTAACATCAATGGCTGGCGGAAGGTAACAGATGATATTCCCGGTTTACCTGCAGAAGCTAAGGGGAAAGTTTGGGAAGCAGATGCGCCTTTAATTGGTAATGATCTAATACAATTCAGGCAGCTTTGGATTAATGGCCAAAAAGCTATTCGAGCAAGAGATACAGATGCATCATTAATGAACCGCATTTTATCATGGGATCATAAAACTCAAACCTGCTGGATACCAAAACCTAAAACAACAAACATAAGCGGTATAAAAGGCATGGAAATGTTTATCCATCAATGGTGGGCTATAGCTATTTTGAGGGTGAAATCTGTTGAATTACAAGGTGATAGTGCCAGGTTGTTTTTTTACCAGCCCGAAAGCCGTATCCAGTCAGAGCATCCGTGGCCGGCTCCCTGGATATCAAAAAAAACTGGTAACTCAGCTTTTTATTTAAGTAATGCTATTCAGTTTTTAAATAAGCCGGGTGAGTGGTATTTGGATGCGGCGCATCAGAAAGTTTATTATATACCCAGAGAAGGAGAGGATTTAAAGACCGCTGTAGTTACAGCTCCTTATCTGGAAAATTTATTGAAGGTTGAGGGAACTATTGACCATCCTGTAAACTACGTATCATTTAAAAATATCTCTTTTCAGCATAGTGGCTGGCTACTGCCGTCAAAAATGGGACTGGTACCACATCAGGCAGGCATGTATATGTTGGATGCTTACAAGCTGAAAGTTCCGGGAACGCCTGATAAAAAAGGTTTAGAAAACCAGGCCTGGGTTGGCCGCCCGGGTTCTGCGGTTGAGGTGGTCTATGCCTCTAACATTAATTTTGAGGGTTGTCATTTTGAGCATATTGCTTCTACCGCTTTAGATTACCGCCGCGGTACACATAATGATCTGGTAAAAGGTAATCTGTTTAAAGACATCGGAGGAACAGCCATTATGGATGGTGTTTTTTCTGACGAAGCGCAGGAGGTTCATTTACCCTATAACCCGGCCGATAAACGAGAGGTATGTACCAATGACCGTATTGAAAATAACCTGATAACCGATGCAACTAACGAAGATTGGGGCTGTGTAGGTATTGGGGCAGGTTATGTAAAGGGCATCAGCATAGTACATAACGAGGTTTGCGAAGTGAATTATACAGGGATCAGCATGGGTTGGGGGTGGACAAAAACTGCCAACGCCATGAGCGATAATAAGATCACGGCTAATAAAATACATCACTATGCCCGTAATATGTATGATGTTGCCGGTATCTATACGCTCTCAGCCCAGCCAGGTTCTGTGATCAGCAATAATGTGGTAGATAGCATTTACAAAGCGCCTTATGCGCATGATCCCAAGCACTGGTTTTATTTATATACAGATGAAGGCTCGTCTTACATCACCATCAAAAATAATTGGTGCCCGGCAGATAAATTTCTGCAAAATGCCAACGGCCCAGGGAATGTATGGGAAAACAACGGCCCTCAGGTAGCCGAAGAAGTTAAAAACAAAGCGGGATTAGAGCGGCCATATCAATACTTATTAAAATACAGATCTGTTAGCCGGGAAAATCAGCCTATTAACCATAAAACGGAATGAAGAGTTTAGTTAAGCATATATGGAAACATTTAGCCTTAGTGGTTGCGGTATTATTGCTTTTTAATGTGAGCAGTCCTGATGCAATAACCAATCCTTTTTCCATTGTAGAAATCATTGCTCCATCAGGAAAAATGATCAATAAGCAGGCATTGTTGCGCATTACAAGCAAGCAAAGTTTACCCGCTTCTGCGGTTTATCAATGGAAAAATCATTTGGTTGTATACGGCAAAAATCTAAGCATAACTGCATTGCAGAAGGATATTAAAATGGCATACCCAAAATGTGGTGTTAAAATATATAGTAACCCATTTTATGATTTTGATAAAAAGCAACAGTGTGCTAATACACAGCAGGCAAAACAATGGGACAATATTATACTTACCGCTAACCTGGTTAATGACCAAAAACTGCAGCAAGAATATCTGAACTATCACGCCACTCAGTTTATAAAATGGCCGGAGGTAGCCAAAGGGTTTTGCAATGCTAATTTTCAACAGTTGCTGGTTTTTAAAAATGGCAGACAGTTAATGCTGGTGATCAGCATACCTAGGGGAGAAAGTTTGGATAAATTGAATCCAAAGACAAGTGAAAATAACCCGCGGGTTGATGAATGGAATAAGTTGATGGCAAAATATCAGGAAGGTATCCCCGGCACAAAAAACGGTGAGGTGTGGGTGTTTTTTAGCAATAAATTGATAAATCAAAATTAATGAACATAGGAATATTAGGGTTAGGCGAAGGCCGCAGTACCATGTCGGCGGCGTTGCAAAGCAAAAAATTGCAATTGAAAATGGTGTGCGATATGAACATAGAGATGTGTAAGCGCCGTGCAGAGGAATTTAACTTTCACCAGTATACTACCAATTATCAGGATATGCTTAATGATGCTGAAATTGATATTATAGCCATCTACACACCTGATCATCTGCATGCCGAACATGTAAAGCAGGCCTTGTTACATGGTAAGCATGTGGTATGTACCAAACCATTTATTGATGATTTAAGTAAAGCTGCTGAATTATTAGAGTTGGTTGAAAAAAGTGGCAAACGGGTATTTGTTGGCCAAAGCTCCCGCTTTTTTGAGCCTATGAAACGGCAACGTAAAGATTATGAAGAAGGGCAAATAGGTGGATTGATCACGATAGAGGCTTATTATCATGCAGATCACCGTTGGTTTTTGGAAAAGCCCTGGTCATTACAACAGGCATTTAAATGGTTATACGGCGGCTTAAGTCACCCTACAGATTTTATACGCTGGTATTTACCCAATATAGATGAGGTAATGGGCTACGGTATGCTAAGCTCAAATGGGGCAAAAGGCGGCTTGAAAAACCCAGATACCATGCACTTTATATTTAAAGCTAAGGATGGCCGCATTGCACGGGTAAGCGGTTGCTATACCGGGCCGGTACAACCTGTAACCAGGGATAGCGAAATGAGCTGTATTTTAAGAGGAACTGAAGGTTGTAGCCAGGGCGATTACATGGACTTGCGTTATGCCATCACCGATAAAACCGGCGAAGAGCGTATCATTACCTGGGAGCACAAACTGAAACATTATTTCCGTTTTGAGGGCAAAAGCCATCATGCGGGGGAATATCAAAATTACCTGGAATATTTTGCAGATAGCATTACCAAAGGCTATACCGCATATCCTGATATTAAAGAAGGTATAGGCACTATCGCTTTGCTACAAGCTATGGATCGTTCATTACAAACCGGCAAACCAGTAAAGGTTGATAATATTTTGGCAGAATTTAATTTATCATCTCAGCAATTAAGCGCATGATCATCTGCATGAGCAATATCGTGTCGCGGCTAACAGTACTTGATTATTCAGTGGTGATCATTTACCTCATCATTCTGATGGTGATAGGCTATCGTGCCAGCTTCGGCAATAAAAAACAACCTGACGAAACCTTGTTTCTGGCCAATAAATCGTTAGGTTGGGCAAGTATAGGCTTTAATATGTGGGGTACCAATGTGGGCCCGTCTATGTTGTTAGCCTTTGCCAGTATAGGTTACAGTACGGGCATAGTGGCTGTAAATTTTGATTGGTACGCTTTTGTATTCCTAATGTTGCTGGCACTGGTTTTCGCGCCAAAATATATTGCCGCTAAAGTATCTACCATGCCAGAGTTTATGGGTAACCGTTATGGAAAATCAACCCGAAATATTCTGGCCTGGTATGCGCTCATTAAAATGCTTATCTCCTGGTTGTCGTTGGGTTTGTTTGCCGGAGGGTTCCTGGTGCGGCAGATTCTGGGTATCCCGATGTGGCAGTCTGTTATTGTACTGGTATCATTTGCGGGCTTATTTGCATTTACAGGTGGTTTAAAGGCTATAGCGAGAGTAAATGTATTCCAGATGCTGTTACTTATTGGCGTATCGCTTACGTTAACCATTTTGGGAGTTGCCAAAGCAGGTGGGCTTTCAGCCGTATACCATCATGTACCTACTAATTACTGGAACCTGATTCATCCCGCAAGCGATGTTAAATATCCCTGGTATGCTATTTTGTTGGGCTATCCCGTTTCGGCTATTGCTTTTTTCTGTACAGATCAGGCTATGGTGCAATCGGTGTTGGGTGCTAAAAGTCTGGAACAGGGGCAACTGGGCGTAAACTTTATAGGCTGGCTTAAGATATTATCATTACCCTTATTTATCCTTACCGGTATTTTATGTTTTATCCTGTATCCACATCTTGACGATCCGGCATTGGCATACATGACTATGGTTACCAATCTTTTTCCGCCTGGTATGAATGGGCTGGTAATTGTAGTGCTGATTGCCGTTTTGGTAGGTACAATTGGATCATCCCTAAACTCGCTTAGTACTGTATTCACGATGGATCTTTATGCTGAAAAGATTAATCCCAATGCCACCAACAAAGACCTGATCAGGGTTGGCAGAATGACTGTTATAGCAGGCTGCGTATTTGCCGTTGGCATGGCCCTGGCTATTGACAGTATAAAGGGACTTAATTTGTTTGATGTATTTCAGTCGGTACTGGGTTTTATTGCCCCGCCGCTTGCCGTGGTATTTCTGTTGACGGTTTATTGGAAACGTACCACCCGTAAAGCGGTAAATATGGTTCTTTCTTTGGGTTCTGCTTTAAGTTTGGGAACCGGGGTAGTGTATTTGTGGGTATTGCCTTCTGCCCAGTATCGCTTTTGGCCGCATTATTTACTGCTGTCGTTTTACATCTTTGTTTTCCTTACTGTCGCGGCAATTATTATTTCATTGCTTGATAGTTCACCGGAAATATATCAACCCAATGAGCAGGAGATCAGCAATATCGCTAAACCTACCAAGCGTGTAAAATTTGCATGGGCATTACTCACCGCAGTGATGATTGTTTTATATATCATTTTTAACGGACATTAAATTATGAGAAGATATTATACCAATACATTAAAAAAATGGCTTGCATTTATCATATGCCTAAGCTTTTTATTTATAGCCGATATAGCTATGGCGCAACAGGCTACCTGGATATGGTACCCCGGTGATTATGAAGTTTGGTTAAGTAACAGAATGCAAAACCGACGTACAGAACGCGGCGCGTTTTTGCCACCATTCTGGAAGCTGGATAGCCACTATGCACTTATTGAATTTCATAAGGATTTTACCTTGCCTACTTCAGAAAAAGTAGAATTGGCTGTAGAGGGACAATATAATGTAAAGCTGGATGGTAAGGCATTTTCCGGTTATCCAAAATCAATCGATATTCCTGCAGGTAAGCACCGCTTAAGCCTGAAAGTTTATAACCAGGCAAGCGTGCCGTCTATTTATGTAAAAAGTGAACATCTGGCATCTGATACATCATGGCTGGTTACTTATGAGGATAAGGAATGGATAGATCAAAGCGGCAAAACCTCCGATGTATCAGCCACAAAATATGTATCTGCAGGTGCCTGGAATTTTGATGCGGCAGACAAAACCCCATCTACCTTTCGCCTGCCTACAGAAGAGCATCATCCTGAAAAAGTAGAGAAGAAAGAACACGCTATTTTGGTTGATTTTGGTAAGGAAATCTTTGGCTATGCTAAACTAAATGGCTTAAAAGGAGCAGGTAACTTGAAGTTGTGCTATGGCGAATCGAAAGAAGAAGCCTTATCAGCCGCAACCTGCGAATTGCGAGATAGCATTCATTTTGACCAGCAGCAAAAAATAAATTATACAATGGAGGGTTCCCGGGCTTTCCGCTATATCAATGTGTTGTTTGATGGTGACTTAAGTGCCGATGATGTATCTATGCTCTATGAGTATTCGCCGGTACAACAGCGCGGAAGCTTTAAGTGTTCTGATGATGAGATCAACAAAATATGGGATGTATCTGCCTATACGCTGCATCTCAATACACGTGAGTTTTTTATCGATGGTATCAAGCGCGATCGCTGGGTATGGTCTGGTGATGCTTATCAAAGCTACCTCATGAATTATTACCTGTATTTTGATTCGCCAACGGTCACCCGTACCCTGTACGCGCTGCGGGGTAAAGACCCCGTAACCAGCCATATCAATACCATTATGGATTATACTTTTTATTGGTTCATGGGTATTTATGACTATTATCAGTATACAGGCGATAAAAGTTTCATTAAACAAATGTACCCGCGCATGCAAAGTATGATGAACTTTTGCCTTAGCCGCAGAGATAAGGATGGTCTCATGAAAGGTTTACCGGGCGACTGGGTATTTATTGACTGGGCCGATAAGCTGAGTAAACAAGGGGAAGTGAGTTTTGAGCAATTGCTACTATGTCGCAGTATGGAAACTATGGCCTTATGTGCCAATATTATGCAGGATAAAACTGCGGCCAATCAATATGATAAGCTTTCAAAGGAGCTTCGATCAAAAATACTCACCTATTACTGGAACAGCCAGAAGCATGCGCTGGTACACAGTCGTGTTGATGGTAAGCAAACTGATAATGTAACCCGGTATGCCAACATGTTCTCTATATTTTTCAATTACCTGACTGAGGCACAAAAGCAGGATGTGAAAAAATATGTACTACTGAATAACCAGGTACAAAAGATCACCACACCTTACATGCGTTTTTACGAACTGGAGGCTCTTTGTGCTATGGGCGAGCAAAAGCATGTACTTCAGGAAATGAAAGCTTATTGGGGCGGAATGCTTAATCTGGGAGCTACTACTTTTTGGGAAGAGTATGACCCCAGTAAATCAGGCGCGGCTCATTATGCCATGTACGGCCGAGAATTTGGTAAAAGCCTGTGTCATGCCTGGGGAGCAAGCCCGATATACCTGTTAGGCAAGTACTATCTGGGTGTTAAGCCCACAGCGCCGGGCTATCAGCAATATTTGGTTGAACCTAAATTGGGTGGTTTACAGTGGATGGAGGGCAGCATACCTACGCCTCACGGTGATATTAAAGTGTATTGCAGCACCAAACAGATCAAGGTAAGTTCAGATAATGGTATCGGGCTATTACATTTCGCCAGCGCATCTGTACCGGTTTGCAAGGATGGAACGATGATGGCCAAAGGCAAAAATATATATGAGTTGAGCATAGAAAAAGGGAGACAATATACAGTTGATTATAGCGCCTTGTAAGGATAATGAAGAGATTAGTTTGCATATTATTTATAACAGGGCTATCATTAAGTAAGCTTTATGCCCAGTTGGTTGATAAAACTCCTGCGCCCATACCCAACGTACCGGTAATATATGATGCTGAGCCCTGGGAAAACCCACAGGTTGATGGCATTAACCGCGACCCATCCCGCGCTACTGCTTATTCTTATGCCAGCGTACAGGATGCATTAAAAGGCGATCGTGACCAATCGGGTCGTATGCTGTCATTAAACGGTTATTGGGATTTTAGCTATGCAAGCAAACCTGCTGATGCACCAAAAGATTTTTATAAAAGCAGGGTAACAGGCTGGAAAAAGATCATTGTGCCATCCAGCATCGAAATGCAGGGTTATGATAAGCCTATTTACAAAAGCGCGGTTTATCCTTTTAGGCCAGTTAACCCACCACATGTACCTCAGGATTATAATGGTGTAGGCAGTTATCAGCGTATATTCACACTGCCTGCTAACTGGAAAGATATGAACATTACCCTGCATTTTGGCGGTGTAAGTTCGGGCTTTAAAGT
>NZ_JBCECK010000097.1:0-19902 GCF_039207105.1 Mucilaginibacter sp. | reverse complement strand
GGACCATACAGGATAACCACCAGTACTTCGCTCATTATCATACAGGCGGTGTACCGGGCAGGAACGAAATTGACGAGACACAGGAACTGTACTATCCGGCTATTATGAAGGCCATTTTAGCAACCGGGCATAAAGGTTTTGTGGCACAGGAGTTCATCCCTAAAAATCCGGATAAAATCGCTTCCTTACGTAAGGCGGTACATATTTGCGATGTTTAAACCTTTTGTACATCATTTGCTCTAAACAATACACTAACCAATAAACTACATATGACAACCAGAAGAACTTTTTTAGCACAGGCTGGCTTAATTACAGCAGGTGTAATGATGAAACCTAACTTTTTATCGGCCAAGGGCACCAGCGGCCCGGGACTGCAATTATATAGCTTGCGCGATCAGTTACCTAAGGATGTAAAAGGTGTAATAGCTAAGGTTGCAAAAGCCGGTTATAAAGAGGTTGAAACCTTTGGTTTTAACAAACAAACCGGATACTGGGGCTTACAGGGCAAAGATTTCAGCAAGCTGTTAAAAGATAATGGCCTGAGCACTCCAAGCGGCCATTATGGTCTTGATCAGTATTTTGGTGATGGCAGTACCGATGATTTGAAAGCTTATATTGAAGTAGCTAACATCATTGGTCAAAGCTACATCATTATCCCTTCATTAAACCATAAGTTTATTAAAACGGTTGACGACTGCAAAGGCGTTGCTGAAAAAATGAACAAGATTGCCGAGATCTGCAAGGCATCAGGTTTAAAATTGGGTTACCACAACCATAACTTTGAGTGGGAGCCGGTTGGCAATACTACTTTTTATGATGTTGTGCTGAACAACACTGATCCTAAACTGGTAAATATGGAAATGGACCTTTACTGGGTAGTACGTGCAGGTCAGGATCCGCTGGCTATATTCCAGAAACACCCGGGCCGCTTTACTTTTGTACACATTAAAGATCGTGATAAAACCAACCCTAACCTGAATACCGAAATTGGTAATGGCGATATCGACTTTAAAACTATACTAAGCAAAGCCAAACTTGCTGGTATTAAACACTTTATTGTTGAGCAGGAAAACTACACCAATATTGACCCTTATGTAAGCATCACCAAAAGTGCTGCCTACCTAAAAAATACATTACACGTTTAAAACCAATTACAAAACCAATATGAAATATCCGTTAATACTTACAGCGCTTTTAGCAGGAAGCTTTTTCGTAGCTAATGCGCAGCAAAATGCTAAACCTGAAGACACTGAAACCTGGCAACCAGAGCCTAAAGAAGTAACCCCAGGCAAAGTTTGGGGCGAAGCTCCATCTGACGCTATTGTTTTATTTGATGGCAAAAACCAGGACGAATGGGTTTCTGTTGCTGATCAAACACCTGCTTCATGGACTGTTAAAGGTGGTATCCTGACTGTTGATAAAACTAAAGGTAATATCGAAACCAAAAGAAAATTTACAAACTACCAGTTGCACATTGAGTGGCGCGTTCCGGCAAGCATTGAAGGTACAAGCCAGGCTCGTGGTAACAGCGGTATATTCTTAGCTTCATTAGGTAAAGGCGATGCCGGCTATGAGTTACAGGTTTTAGATTCGTACAAAAACAAAACTTATGTAAATGGTATGGCTGGTAGCTTATACAAACAAGCTATTCCACTGGCTAACCCTTGCCGCAAACCAGGCGAGTGGAACGTATATGACGTAGTTTGGACAGCACCAGTATTTAACGAAGACGGTACTGTTAAAACTCCGGCTAAAGCAACCGTATTTTTTAACGGTGTAATTGTTGAAAATAGCTACGAACTGCAAGGCCCAACCCAATATATTGGCAAAGCATCTTACGAAGGTAAAAAACATGGTGCTGCACCTATAAAACTGCAAGCTCACGGCGACAAAAGCGAGCCGCTTAGCTTCAGAAACATCTGGGTTCGCGAATTGTAATCCATCTTTTGTTTAAAATATCAAAGCCTGTAAGCTTATGCTTACAGGCTTTTTGTTTGTAGAGTACTTGGGGTTGATGTGTTACCCCGACAATTTTTATGCCTTATGCCCAATCAAAATCTACCACTTTACCGTTGAGTTTCCATTTATCAGCGTACATATCGGTCATCCAATCCAAAGGTTCGCCAATGGGTTGTACTTTAGCGGCCTGAGCAAAGGCTTGTTTGATGGCTGCACGCTGCTCGGCTCCTAAAGCTTCGGGTTGTGCCGAAATAAATAGCGGTGCGCTGCTTTCGGCCAGCAGTTGCAGCCATTGCTTATTTTTGTCCCAGCTAATTTGAGTAGTTAAACCCACGCAGTCGCCATCAACGGCATAAAACTTATTATGCTGCGTAAGTCGGAAAGCCAGCGTATTAACGCCCATTTTACGGGTACGCGCCCATTCTTTACCGCTGGTATCATCGCCAATGCGGCAAAGCTCAAATACCCCAGCCGATAAGTGGCTCATGGTATTGCAGCCTATCACATACATTGGGCCTGCGGCCTCACGGATAGCAGCGTACAAATTGTTAATGATCTCGGCGGTAGTTTTACTACGGTCATTAAAGTTCCAGTTTGGCGCCGTGATGCTATCCTTCATAGCAAAACCCCAGCGGCCGGTAATATCATAAGTGCTAAAGTCATGCTTCACCATATCGTAACCCCATTGCTGGTAAACCGCGAAGTTGTGTTTAATGCGCTCGATGTTTTCAGGAATGGTTGGGTCGAGTACCGGATTTTTAGGATCATCCCGGCCAGGTATTTTAGGGGCCAGCAGACTGGCTTTTTCGTCATGTTTGGCACACAGGGGGCGCATCCATAAACCGGGGCGCATACCCAGGTTTTTGATCTCGTTGCCCAGCAGGTGCATATCTTTAAACTTATCGTTAGGCTTTGAAAAATCGTCGTTCCAACCTCCATCGCCTGGCAGCAGAGGCGAATATTGCGCCCAGCCTGCATCCACTACAGAGAATGGGCGATTATGGGTATCGGTAACCAGCTCGGCCATCATGGCGGTGGTTTTCTTGATCAGATCAAATGAGTTGTTACCGTAGGCAAAATACCAATCATTAATGCCATACACCGGCTGCTTTGGCAAACGCGGATTAGGACACATCATATCGCAAAACCTGCGGGTAGTGTAGTACGGGTTTTCACTTGGCCTGCCCTGCATGGTGATTACATCGGCTGCATGCAGCTCGCGCGAGCCTAACAGCACACCGTTACCGCCGGAATGGGTATCTAAGGTAAGCTCCAGGCTATCATTAGTTAAGCCCCACCAGCAAATACTTTTGCAGCCGGTTTTTACACCGAAACATGCCGTTTGCATATCATCATGAATAACTACATACCACGGATTTTTAACACCTTCGGGCTTGGTTTTCCATTGCAGGTCGCCATAAGAGCGCTCCCAATGATCGCCCAGAAATTTGGAATTGGGCGATAACTGATGTCTCCACTTTAAACGTACCGCGTTTAATTGCTGTGTTGGCGAACTCACAAATACGCCTTGCGCATAACCGCTGTTTTTGAGCCTAACGCTGATATCTTTATATTTAAATAAGTTGCCGTTGGTGCCTTCCAGCTTAAACCATTCCTCGCCGGATTGCGCCCAAACTTCGTCGGGGGCATTCATGGCAGCGGTTGAGTCTGATGTTGCATAAGTAATGCGGCTAAATAGCGCAGCTGCCGCGGTGGCAGTTGAAAGTTTAATGAAGTGTCGCCTTTGCATAGTGATGTATTGGTTATACAACAATACTAAAAGGTTTTAGGTATTGGAAATGATTTTTGAAAAAGGGAATGGGGGATGGACTTGCCGCTTCAATTGACTCACCCTGACATCGCTACGCTTGCCATCCCTCTCTTCGCCTGCGGGTTGAGGAAAAATTTGTCATTGCGAGGAGGAACGACGAAGCAATCGCGAACTATGCAAATTCGCCTTGTAAAGTTCACGATTGCCACGCTACGCTTGCAATGACAAATTTTTCCCCAACCCTCTCTCCGGCGAAGCCGGAGAGAGGGTGAGTCTTTCGCCGCCTACTTTAAAAATAAATCGTAAACTCCGTTTGCCTTTCTCTCGTCGTTTTCAAACTGAATTCAAATCCGTGATTAAGCAATATCTCGCGAACCAGGGTGAGGCCTATACCCTGGCCATCTTTCTTGGTACTGAAAAAGGGCGAAAACATATTGGCGCTTTGTTCCGCGCTGATGCCTTTGCCTGTATCAGTGATCACCAGTTTTTTTGTGGATGGTACAAGGATGAAGGTTACTTTCCCGCTAACATCATGAGCCTCAATGGCGTTTTTAACGATATTGATGAGCGCCTGCTCCAGTTGCTGCTCGTCGGCCATGATGTTTAAATCGGCCTGAGGCAGGTTAAATTCAAATGTTACTTCTTTTTCCTGGGCTTTGATGCTCATCAGTTTGGCTACAGAACCTATTACTTTTTGTAGCACGATGGGCTGTTTGTTAGCTGGCGGAAGTTTTACCAGATCGGCAAAGTTACGCATGAACAAGTTGAGGTTCTGGTTTCTGTCCATAGCTACCTGCAGGGCATCCTTCAGGGTATCAAACTCATGGCTTTGCCAAAGCTGGTCGGTTTTCATGGCCGACTGCATAATGGAATTTACCGGGCCAATGGTATTATTCACCTCGTGTGCCATCATCCTGATCACCTTGCCGTACACCTTTTTTTCAGCGGCCAGTATCTCGGCTGTCAGGTCTTCGATCATGATAAAATGGCGAGAAAAGCCCCTGTCCACAAAGTGCGACTTTTGTAGCTTGAATGAACTCGCACCATCCAGTTTAACCACGGTTGTCTCTCCCGATTTGAGCTGCCCAATCTGCTGAAACAGCGGGTGATCAAGCTCATGAACCGATATGCCTATAAGCTGCTGTTCGGCCACCGGCAGCAATTGTAAGGCTTTCGGGTTTATCTGTTTTATCTTATCATCAAAATCCAATATCACAATACCCGTGGGCGAGGTGTATATGAGCTTTTCTAAAAAAAAATGCTGTTGCTCTTGCCGGGTGCGTTCTGTACGTAGTTCATCCATCATCTGGTTATACACGTTTATCAGTTCATCAACCTCATGTTTGCCGGTGGGTAAAAATTTCACGTTAAAATCTTTATCCTTAATGGCATCAACACCCTGCATCAGCGTTTTTAAGGGTTGTATCAGCTGTTGGTAAAGCTGCCAGGCAATCATGGCTGAGATGATTATGGCTGCCTCAGAAATGATGAAGAATATCTTGTTTTCGTTGAAAATAAAGTAGGTGAGCAGCAGCGTGAGCAGGTGCAGTATCACCACAAACAAAATATATTTAGTCCTCAGCTTCATCGTACGGTATCTGGTATTTATCTAAGCGTCGGTACAAGGCACTGCGCGTGAGGCCCAGCGAAGCAGCGGCTCTGCTTATTTTGTTTTTATGGTAATCCATCGCCCGTTTTATCATCTCAACCTCCACTTCTTCCAGTGTTATGGTACCTACGCCGGGCAGTTGCATATTTCCTTTTTTTACCGGTGACAGTTCCAGTTGTGAGCGGAAGTCCTCCACACTTAATTCATCTTTTTTACTCACCAATATGGAGCGCTCTACCAGGTTTTTAAGCTGCCTGATGTTACCAGGCAAGGGTAGCTGCTGCAACCACTTCATAGCCGCGGGTGCTACCGATAAATTGGGGCGGTTATATATCTCCCTTAAATTATTAATAAAAAAGTTAACCAGCAATGGTATATCTGTAGGCCGCTCGCGCAGGGCGGGCAGGTAAACGGTAATGAGGTTAATGCGGTACAGCAGATCCTCGCGAAAAGTGGCCTTACTTACCATATCGTTCAGATTTTTATTGGTGGCGCAAACCACCCGTACATCAACCGTTTTGGTACGGCTACTGCCCAGCACCTCGTAAGTTCTGTCCTGTAGTACACGCAGCAGTTTTACCTGGCTGCTGGCATCCAGATCGCCTATTTCATCTAAAAAGATAGTGCCTTTGTTGGCCATTTCAAATCGACCAATGCGGTCGAACCGGGCATCGGTAAATGCCCCGCGCACATGGCCGAACATCTCGCTTTCAAACAATGAAGTTGATATGCCCCCAAGATTTACTTTAATAAAAGGCTTATTGCGGCGCAGGCTGTTTTGGTGAATAGCTTCGGCAATAAGTTCTTTACCTGTACCGCTTTCGCCCATGATCAGGATAGATGCATCGGTTGGGGCTACCCGGCCAATGGTTTCCAGGATGTTGAGCATTTTGGGGTCTTCGCCAATAATGTGCTGAAAATTATAGTTCTTGTCCAGTTGTTTTCGGGTACGGTGTTCTGTTTTTTTATCCTGCAGATCGAGCAGGGTTTTAACCGATTGCAGCAGGTGATCGTTGCTCCAGGGTTTATTGATAAAGTCATTCGCACCCAGTTTCATCCCCTTTACCGCCAGTTCAATGCTGCCCCAACCGGTTATTAAAATCACCGGAATAGCGGAATTTATCTCCTTTATTTTTTCGAGTAGATCAAGCCCTTCGCGACCGGAGGTATCTATCGAAAAATTAAGATCGAGGATGATCAGTTCGGGATTGTTTTTCCGGATGATCTTTAGTGCATCACCCGGATTTTCGGCACACAGGGCATCATAACCTTCACTTTTAAGCAGGAGCAGGAGCGAGGTTCGTACAGCCAGATCGTCGTCAATAACCAATATCATATGAGCAGGTTAATATCGTAATTATTCTTCATGTAACGCCACCGCCGGATAAATTGCCGCCGCCTGCCTGCCCGGGTACAGTGAGCAAAGCAATACCAGTAAGTAAATGAATACAATAGCCAGCAACATGGCGGTTATATAAATACCCGCCTGTAAATTAAATACATTGAGGATGGGAAACTGTACCGCAAAAAACGACCCTATTATTAAAGCAAATGTGGCCAATATCAATGATTCGGTGATCAGCTGTGATGAAACAGAATTACCGGTAGCCCCAACTGCCCTGCGCAATCCAATTTCGCCACGGCGTTTATTGATATTGTACCAAAGTACGCCAAACAGACCCAGCGCTACGTTAATGATCAGGAAACAGCCCACTATGGACATGACGATCATGGGCACCAACTGAAAGTAGTTGATATTTTTACGCTTGTTCACAAAATGCTCAATAGAGATGTTTGATTTTTTCATGTAATTGGACAGCATTTTATACAATCGGGCTTCAAAGGCCGCGTCGGCCGCAGGAGTAACTTTCACGATCATATTACCCATCCAGCGATAAGACCCTGTATCAGTGCGAAAATACACCGCGTTGCCCGATGGCGCGTAGTCTCCTTTAAATTTTTGGCCCTGTATAACACCCACTATCCGCATGGTTGATTTTCGGTAATCATCAGTAAGTAGTTTACCAACCGCGGGGGCATCACCAAAAAGTTCCTGTTTAAGATTGTTATTGATCACTATAGCCGGATATTTGCCCACGGCATCGCTTTTATTGAACCAACGCCCCTCAAGCTGTTGTGTGTTAAAGGCTTTACTATAGTTATCATCAACCGTATAATTGTTAGTACCCGCAGCCAGTTTACCATATTTAATTGTACCTCCGTTCATATTAGACGAAAAGGGCACGTTATCGCTGCAAAGACTTACCTCCTGAACCTCGGGCATGGCCCGCATCATTTTTTGAAGGGTTTGGTAGTACAGGTTCAGCGAATCGGTATTTTTTGTTTCATAAGTATTATTGTATTGTACCAGCCAGGCATGCCGGTAATCCATCCCCATAGGCTTTTTATAATTGGTATAGTAATATACCAGCATGGAGAATACAGCGAATAGCACCAGGAAGGAGAATAACATCTCTGTCATCAATAAGAAGTTCTGTTTCTTTTTATTCCAGATCAGTTTAAATAAATGCTTGAACATAATATTTCGATTTAAATGATTGTAAATATCTACTGCGCTTTTAAAGCGGTTACCACATTAAGTTTTGACATGCGCCAGGCCGGATAAACACCTGATAGCAAACCGAATAAAAAACAGATGAGCAAACCGATGGCCAACACGGAAAAATTGAGAGATAAAACCAGGTAAGGTATCAGGTTGGCGCTGTTTAATACCTCAATGGCTACAAATGACAATACCACACCAATAGCACCACCCAGTAAGGTGAGGATAATATTTTCGACAATAAATTGATAAACCAACGTATTTGATGATGCCCCGAATGCCTTACGCACCCCAATTTCTGACGAGCGTTCCATGATGCGGGTAATATTGATGTTTACCAAATTAAGTGTAGGTAAAAGCATTACCAAAAGCACGAATATAGCAATGGTGGTAAGTACAAAGGTCATCCCAGAGCGGTTTTCATCACCAGTATCTACATAGCTTACAATATAAGAACCAGCATGCGAATGTATCTTAATAAATTCTGGCCTTTCCATAGGCAGTCTTTTTACCATATCTTCATACTCGGCACGCATCCGGGGTAAATCCGCTTTGGAGTTTGCCAGCAATATGCCGTAAAACCTGCCGCGGTAACCTTTATCTTTTGTAAAATCTGTTTTGGCTACAGTATATGGCAGGTATATATCACTATAGGTCATGTAGCTGGTTATAGGTACATTTTTTACCACGCCAATTACGCGGTAATTGATATTGTCAGCCTCAAAATATTTGCCTACTACAGATGGCACATCACCAAAATACTCCTTCTTCATGGCTTCGGATATTACGGTTACCCTGTCGCCTTTATCAATTTGCTGTTTAGTAAATGCTTTACCTTCAATAAAATCGTACTCCATAATATCCCAGTAATCGGCATTGGTGTATTTATAGCTTACGTTTATTTTTTTATTGTTTACATACGTATTAGTGCTTTCATAACCGTTGGTTATACCCAATTTAACGGGTGTTTTTAAACTGCGTACATAATGATCAAAATAGTAAAAAGATAAAGGGCCCGAACTCATGCCGTTATCCTTTGTGCGTTCAGACATCCGCGTAACATATAGTGAGCGGTCGCGTTTACGGTCGGGATAGCTGTCGCCGGCTATTTTCTCTAAAAAAGCGGTCAATACCAGCAGTATGGTAAGCGTTAGGCTGATACCAAACAAGCTGATAAACGTGAAAAACTTGCGCCGGCGCAGTACCGCTATGGCTATTTTAAAATAATTTTTGAGCATGATTTTAAGGTTAAGCGGTTAATTATTGTACTTGCGAGCCATCAAACAAACGCACCAGCCGATGGGTTTTGTGGGCCATATTCTCATCGTGCGTAACCATTACAATGGTAGTACCCTCATTACGGTTCAGATTGATGAGTATATCCATGATCTCGTTACCCATAGCACTGTCCAGGTTACCGGTAGGCTCATCGGCCAGGATAATTTCGGGCCTGCCCACAATGGCCCGGGCTATGGCCACACGCTGCCTTTGCCCGCCCGATAGCTGCGTAGGGAAATGTTTGATGCGGTTTGATAGACCTACTTTTGCTAAGGCCTCAGTAGCCAGCTGCCTACGCTCCTTAGCGGTGGTATCGCGGTAAAGCAGGGGTAGCTCTACGTTATCAAGCACCTGCAGATCGTTAATCAGGTGATAACTCTGGAAAATGAACCCAAGCTTTTTATTCCTGAACTGGGCCAGCTGTTTATCAGACAGGTGACCTGTTTTTTGATCGCTTATCCTGATATCGCCTCTGGATGGCGCATCCAACAGTCCCATAATGTTAAGCAGGGTACTTTTACCGCAACCCGATGGGCCCATGATAGATAAAAATTCACCTTTAGCCACGTCAAGGTTAATGCTGCTGAGGGCCAGTGTTTCAATAGTGTCGGTCCGGTACACTTTTTCTATATTTTGTAATTTGATCATGGGTTGAGTGGTTAGTATTGAGTTATCAGTTGTGAGTTCTGAGTGTTTTAGTTGATTATCCATTATTTTGAATTTTTACTTTTGAATTTTAGTATTATCAGTTTAGTTACCTGTCGATTTTTTTGAATTTTTATTTTTGAATTTTGACTTATCACTTATATGCTATCTTCTGGTTGTTTTCAAAATCATATAATGACAGGTAGCGCAGCTGGTAATAGGCGCTCCAGAAATCGCGGAGCGAGGTAATGTAATCGCGCTTAGCCTGGTCGTTTTCACGAAAGGCAATGCCCAGGTCGGTAATATTCAGGTTGCCCAGCACGTAGCGCTCGCGGGCTATTTTGTATTTTTCTGAGGCGATGCTATCCGCCTCGGCAGTGTATACCAATTGTTCCTTCATCAAATTAAAAAGCGATACTTGGGTCACAATCCCCTGTTTAAAATTTTGCTTATCCTGCTCAACGGTGTATTCCATCAGCTGTAAATTGGCTTGCGCCGTTTTAGTGACCGATTTTGACCTCCCCCAATCCAATATAGGCACCGATAGGGTTAACTGTAAAATTTGCTGATTTTGCGGGTTACTATATATCCCCGGTATACTACTTGAGGTATTTGAAAACCCAAGGTTGGCGTTAAGCGTAGCCTTTAAGCCTGTTTCGCCTTTAGCTTTGGCCACATCTCGTTTGGCTTCGGCAATGCGCCTTAAAAAACCAATGGCATCTGAGCGGTTGGCATAAGCTTCGGCCAAAACTTTATCTGATGAAACCTGCATCTGGCTGATATTTTCGGGCACCATCAATACAATTTTGCTATCATCTCCCAACCCGGTATAGCTGCGCAAGTTAAGGGTGTTAACTTCTATATCACGCTTGGCGATACCTACATCTTTACGGGCATTAATAACCTCCAGTTGCAATTGCAGTATCTCATTTTTTGATACTTTACCTAACTCAAACTTGGTGTTGGCTATGGCCATTATTTTTTGGGTATTACTGTAGTTAGTTTCGGCAATGTGCAAGTTAACCTGCGCCAGTAATAAGTCAAAAAAATACCCCTCAACCGTAACCGCTATATTTTCCTGAGCCTCTATATAAGCCTGTTTACTTTCATTATATTTTAAAGGTTCGATCTTGTTATCCCACTTCAATTGGTTAAATTGAAAAAGTGGTTGCGTATATGCAATACTATACGGAACGCCATTATATATGGCATTATGCCGGTCAAAATCAGTAAAACGTTGCATTTGGGTACGGCCGAAAATGGTACCGCCGGTAGCCGTAATGTTTTGACTAAAATCAAGCTGTAAAGCTGAATTATCACTATGAACGGATGGAAACAATATGGTACCATTTTGCTGTGGTGCTGGGTAAAAACCTTTTTTATAATCGGGCAATGTACCGCTCAAAGCTAACTGCGGCTGATAGTTTGATTTATAGGTACGGTATACCCAGTATTTAGTTTCGCGTATGGTAGCGGCTTGCTTAGCGGCTATAGAGTTGGCTTTGGCCATTTCTACTACCTGCTGTAAGCTTAGCCGCAAGGTATCTGACTTGCTTTGGCTAAAGGCTCTGTAGCTTATGGTTATTAATAATATGATGTATAAAAATTTCATCCCTTGGTTTATATAGTCTAATCTGCTATCCACTCAACCCTCCCGCCCAGTGGCAGGAGGATTAACGCTATGAAGAAACTCCCTTCCCACGGGGAGCCGAGTGGCTTTTATCAATTAATGGTTATTTCTTTTGAGTTTTTAAATTCGCTCATGTCTGATGTGATCACCACATCGCCGGGTTTTACACCGTCCATGATCTCGGCATAATCAAAATTGCTAAGGCCTATGTGTACTGTGCGGCGTTCTGCCTTTCCGCCGTTCACTACAAAAATATCCTGTATAGCAGGCCCTTTAAATGCCGGGCCATTGGCTACCCGCATTACCTTATTATGGGTAGCCGTCACCAGGAAAACATCAACCTTCATGTTGGGTCGCAGTAACTTGCTCGACCGGTCATCCAGTTGTATATCGAAAGAAATAATACTGTTTTGGATAGACGGCGACACATTGGTCACATGTCCCCTCAACTGATTATCATTAATGCGGATAATTACCGGGATACCTGCATGAAGTTCATCGGCTTGGTTATCAGCCATGCTGCCCTGAACCTTAAAACTGCCCAGATCGGCAATGCGGGCCACTGTCTCGCCTTCGTGTATATTGGCGCCAATATTTTTGTTTACATAGGTAATAACACCCTTGCGTGTTGCCGTTACATCGGCCAGATTAAGTTTGCGTTGTAATGCATCCAGGTCATTTTGCTGTATGGCTGCGGCTATTTCGGCCTCCTTGATCTCGATCTGCATGGTTTTTTGTTTGCTTTTGATCTCGTTCTCCAGCTGCTTTTTTTCTAACTGGGCTACCTTCAGGTTAAGTTCTGCCTGTTCAATTTCTTCGCGAGTGCCACCGCCTGCTTTATAAAGGCGTTTGGCATTTTCAACAGCATCGGTAAGGTCGCTGATGCGAAGCTGTTTAATGGCGTTGTTGGATTGTATATCATAAAAGCTTTTACCCAGATCAAGCTTGAGCTTGCTGATCTCGTTGCGTTTTGACTCAAGTTGGAATTTTTGCTTATTGTATTCAGTTTGTGTGGCCGATTTATCGAGCGTGAGGATAGATTGTCCTGCGTTTACCTTATTACCGGCATCCATCAGGGCGTTTTTGATAGATGCGTTGATTGGGCTGGTCACGATCTCTTCAAACTCGGGCAAAACCTCGCCCGTGGCGTTAATGGTGTTTTCAATGTTACCGATCTCAACCCTGGAAGTAGTAATCTCTGAGGCGCTTACCGACGACTTGATATAACTCCGCAAAACCCATATAGCCAATATGAGCGCCGTGGTAACAACCAACACAGCCCATATTGCCTTTTTTCTTTTTTGCGATGCAACCTCAAGCGTAATTTCTTTATCCATTGTAGTACTTTTTTGGATAAGGAATTTGCAAGAGCTGTACCAATATTAATTATCTTATAATCAATAATTTATGGATTTTTTATTTTTAAAAAGTGATCGATTTCGGACATTTTTTATGATTATGGACAGTTGGTGGAGGGATGAAGAAATACCTAAAGTTGTCTGAACCACGATTAAACAGATTTGTTGGATCAGAGGGTTTTACATTGATTTAAAATGAATCGCGGATCAGACAAATAGCTCGTTATTGCACTGACAATGGGGTTAGCATATAAACGCGCTGGCCGGATAAACCAACCATCGAAACAAGAATTGCAGGTCATCTCCCCGGGCGTTTTTTTGTTTTATAAACAATGGAATCATTATCTTGTTGAACATTTACTTTGATCTGGATAATACAACCATGAGGAAACTACTGATTTTTTTGCCTGCAATTTTGATGTTTTCGTGCCACAGCAACCCCGCGCAGGATCTGGAAAATAAAAAACTAAATAGCCTGGCCACCGAATATGTAAGGCTGGGACTCAATATAGGCCAGTATGATACCGATTTTGTGGATGCATACTATGGGCCCGATTCGCTGAAACCAAAGCAGGAGCCGGCCAAAGAGTTTCCGAAAGATAGTCTGCTGGCCAATGCCAACAGCCTGATGAACGAATTAACGCTGATAGCCAACTCATCAACCGTTGATACCAATAGGATGCGAGCAAATTGGATGGCCGATCAGTTGGTGGCGTTTGGCCGTCGTATACGTATTTTTTCTGGTGAAGAACGTTCCTTTGATGAAGAATCGAGAGAGTTGTTTGGCGTAGCTGCCCCAATTTATTCTGAAGATTATTTTAAGGCCCAGATAGCTCATTTGGATAGTATACTGCCGGGTAAGGGGCGTGTAAATGATCGTTTTCAAAAACTGGCCAATAAGTTCATTATCCCAAAAGATAAACTGGACGCCGTAATGCAGGCCGCCATTGCCGAGGCACGTAAACGCACACTGGCTCATTACAAATTACCCGCCGGTGAAAGTTTTACTTTGGAATACGTGAAAGATAAACCCTGGAGCGGCTACAACTGGTATAAAGGCAATTACAAAAGCACCGTACAAATCAACACCGACCTGAAAGTGTTTATTGACCGAGCCATTGATGTGGGTAGCCATGAAAGCTATCCCGGTCACCATGTGTACAATATGCTGTTAGAGCAACATCTGTATCATGATAAAGGTTGGGTAGAGATCTCAATGTACCCGCTATTCAGTCCTCAATCATTAATTGCGGAGGGGAGTGCCAACTATGGTATTGAGGTAGCCTTCCCGGGCGAGGATAAAGCGAAATTTGCAAAAAATGTACTGCTGCCGCTGGCCGGTTTGGATACTGCTGGTATCGATCTGTATTTTAAGGCGCTGGCCATTAAGGGTAATTTAAACTATGCCCGCAATGAGGCTGCAAGAGGATTGATCAACAATACCTTATCTCGTGATAAGGCCCGGACTTATCTCACTAAGTATTGCCTCATGAACGATGAGACCGCCGATAAATCATTGAGCTTTATTAAAAAATACCGTAGCTATGTGATCAACTATAACTACGGGCAGGATCTGGTGAAAAATTACATAGAGCGAAATGGCGGCACTGCTAAAGCTCCCGAAAAACGCTGGGAGTTATTTGGTAAGTTGCTGAGTAATGAAGTGCCGCCAGCCAGTTTAATCAATAAATAAAGAACCAGGTTTTAGGATTCTTGAAACGCCCAGTTTATTGAAAATCTATCTTTACTTACCTATAATTGAATAATGGAAGAAATTACACTATTTGGGTTGATGTTTGAAGCTCATAAACTCGTTAATATAAATACATATTTATTTGATTGGGATTTGAGCCCTGTTGAAGGGAAAGGGTTGTATGTAGGGGGGCACGAAAACTATGGGCATATTGAAATTAAAATTTACAAATCATTGGAGCGTCGTAGTAAGATGATCTGGAATTTAACTCCTGAACAACTACCAGATGAATTGGAAGCAAAAAGGGGGGTTGAACAGGCATTGCGATTTTTTATAAGTTATTTTGAAGGAATAAGAGGAGAAAGTATCCCCTTAGTTTTTGAGATAAATGATGGAAGTTATCACGCTGTTGATTCAAAAGCGCGTAATTATATAACTGCTACAATATATGCTATTGTAGATTGTTTTGCTAAGAACTCAATTGCATTCTGGAGTCACCGCTTGACTAGGAAAAATAAATATTGAAGTTTCGTCCATCAAAATTTGTAAAGTACACCCCGGCATATTGCTGATATTTAAGTATTCCGAGGCTTATTTTTAGAAAACACCTTATCATGAAAACAAAGCTACTTTTATTACTTACTGTTTTAACCATTGCCTATAGCGCCTGCAAAAATAAGCCTGCCGCTGAATCAGGTGCTTATAGTGGTTGGCCGGCTTATGCGGGTAGTAAGGAGGGTAATCGTTATTCATCAAATGAGGAGATCAACCTCAGCAATGTAAAGCAATTAAAAGCGGTCTGGACTTACAGTACTCATGACCGCGATACAGGCAACCGCAGCCAAAACCAATGTAATCCCATTATGGTTGACGGTGTACTGTACGGTACCAGTCCTAAATTAAAGTTGTTTGCTTTGGATGCGGCAATAGGAACGCAAAAATGGCTCTTTGATCCCGCTAAAGAAGATACCACCGGTAATGGCGACCCAATGGCCTATTACAAGGTAAGCCGGGGCGTAATTTACTGGCAAAATAACTCAGGAGGTGAAAAACGTATTTTTTACAGCGTTGGCTCCAAAACATTCGCCATTGACGCGCAAACGGGTAAGCCGGTAACAACGTTTGGCAAGGGTGGGTTTATTGATTTGACTAAAGATCTGGGGCGCGAAACCCAATCGTTTGTGGCAGGTACAACACCGGGTGTAGTTTATAAAGACTTGTTTATTGTAGGAACCCGTGTGGCCGAATCGGCCGATGCAGCGCCCGGGCATATTAGGGCATATGATGCTGTTACGGGTAAACTAAGATGGATATTCCATACCATACCCCAACCCGGCGAAAAAGGTTACGAAACCTGGAAAGATACTGCCGCCTGGAAAAAATTTGGCGGTGCCAATAGTTGGGCAGGCATGGCTTTGGATGAAAAACGTGGCATCGTTTATATCCCTACAGGTTCCATAGGCGGTGATTTTTATGGCGGCTTTCGCAAGGGGAAAAATCTGTTCAGCAATACTTTGTTGGCCTTGGATGCGGCCACCGGTAAGCTTAAATGGCATTTTCAGGTTGTGCATCATGATCTGTGGGATCGTGATCTGTCGGCTAATCCCAATCTGGTGACCATTACACATAATGGCAAGCAGATAGATGCCGTTGCTCAGATCACCAAACATGGTTATATTTTTATGTTCGACAGAACAAATGGCCAACCAGTATTCCCGATCATTGAAAAGCCGGTGCCTACACTTGCCCTTCCGGGTGAGCGCCCCTGGGCTACGCAGCCGATACCAACATTGCCTGAGCCCTTCGCGCGGCAAATGTTCAACCCGGAAGATGTGACAGACATATCCCCAGAAACTCATCAGGATATGATGCAGAAATACGACAAAGTTAAAAACCGCCTGATGTTTACCCCGCCAAGTAAGGCTGGTGGCTGGATATTTCCTGGCTTTGACGGCGGCGGCGAGTGGGGTGGGGCGGCAGTTGATGCTGAAACTAAGATTATGTACATCAACTGTTCGGAGCTGCCCTGGGCGCAGGTAATGATAGATGTTCCCAAATCAACCGGCGATCAGTCGTTAAAAGGAATAGGGCAGATGATCTACAACAAAAACTGCCTGGCCTGTCACGGGCCAGAGTTAAAAGGCAATGGCACATCGTACCCATCGCTGGTTAACATCGGCAAAAAATACAAGGAGGATCAGATAAGCCAGATCATCGCCAATGGGCGCAACATGATGCCATCCTTTAAACAAATTGCCCCTGCCGATAAAAAGGCACTGCTGGCATTTCTGCTGAAACTACCTGATGCAAAAGCAGCCAAAGTGATGGCTAAAGAACCTGTTACCAACAGAGTAGCAAGCACTAAACAGGAAAAGAAGCTGGTCGACGAGGTGCCTTATACCATGACTGGCTACAACCGTTTTTTAGATAAAGACGGTTATCCGGGAATAAAACCACCCTGGGGTACGCTGAATGCTATTGACCTTACATCGGGTAAATTGTTGTGGAAAGTGCCGCTTGGCGAATATCCGGAATTAACTAAGCGGGGAATCCCGGTTACCGGAACGGAGAATTATGGTGGTCCGCTGGTTACCAAAGGCGGATTGGTATTTATAGCTGCCACTAAAGACGAAAAGATACGCGCCTTTGATAAAAAAACAGGCAAAGTAGTATGGGAAGCCCAGCTACCTGCCGCGGGCTATGCAACCCCTGCAACTTACAGTATTGATGGTAAACAATATGTGGTAATAGCTTGCGGTGGCGGCAAGATCGGTAGCAAATCCGGAGATCAGTATGTTTGCTTTGGGTTGTAATCTGATTTAATTTTCATAAACGGTTTCATGGATAATAGTATGAAAATATTATACATAATATTTTTGTGAAATTTATTCATAGGTAAATTCCTTCTATTGCACAGAAATCTTCTCAAATATTGTGCTGATATTGTTACCATTTTTACTATTAATAAGTTATAACTTGTTGATGTTAAATAATATATGATATATCCCTATACTATCATATTTATAAAACTAAACCAAACCGAACCAGGTATTATGCATTCCCCTGTGCAATAATATTTGCTGTTGTACAATCACAAACACTTATAAAAACAAAATAAATCCTATCTATGAAAAAACAATTAATCTGGGCTATGGGCTTAAGTATGGCCTTATGCGCCTGCAAAAAAGAATCAAAGCTGCACAATCAAAACCCTGCCGAAACCGGCGGAGTTAAAGGGGCAAAAAAGTATGCTGTTGGTTTTAATCTTAGTGGTTTTACTAAGGAAACCAAAGGGATCAGTTCGGGTAAACTGGGCATCAATGCCACACTCTCCGATGCTATCAAATCCCTGAGCTATTATGCTTATACTGGGAATATAGATTCGTTAAGGCCGGTAAAAACCATTAATCAAAAATCAACCGACGCGGGGTTCGGTACCATTACAGATTCACTTGCGGCTGGGCATTACACCATATTTTTTGTTGGTTCAACATCATCAAAGTACTATGTAACCACTATCACTGATGATCCGGTAGCCCGCACTTATCGTCCGGCATTAGCATATGTTGATAATAACGTGGCAGATACTTTTTTCCAAAAGCTTGAATTTGATGTAACTGCTGCGGGCACACAAAACGTTGTTTTAAAAAGGATAGTAGGCGAAGTAACTTATAAGCTATTGGATGCCTTACCTGCTGATGTTAATACAATAGAGGTAACCTTTGTCAGTGCTCCTCCATATTATGACATGATTAATGGCGGTGCTGCCTCTGACGGACATCCCTCAAACTCAGATGACCGTATACAAACTTTTACTGTAAATAGCAGCGATAAGGGAAAAACAAATGTGGAGTTTTCCACTTATGTATGGCCATTTCCTTATTTTGCCACCAGTATTGCGGCTTACAATGCCAATAATGTTGTTATCGGACAAACCAAATTGGACGATAGCCCAGGCTTAAGTGTAGAGGCTAATACTCAATATGTACTATCAGGCAATTTATTTAAACAGTCTCCATCAAACTTTAGTATTACGGTTGATTCTAAGTGGAATACACCACAAAACAGTAACTTTTAAAAGGGTTAAACAGTTTGTGGTATTTATAAAAGCCTGGTCATACGTGATCAGGCTTTTATATTCATTAATATTATTATGTATGTCTTGTAATTTGAATCAAAATACGCATTTTTATAGCCACCCAATTAAGTTATAAAAACCTTTATGAAATTAAGCCGTGTGCATATTGTTTTTTGTGCCATTTTATTAAGCACATTCAGCTTAAATGCCCAAACCAGTTTTAAGCCGCAAAAGCAACTTTTAAATACCTTTAAAAAGAATTTTAAGGATGCTGATGCGCAATATAAACTGCTGGCTAAGCAAATAGGGCCGGAGGAGTTTCCCAAAACATATCATCCGGATACTAAAAAACAGGAGAACAGCAACTCAGGCTGGTGGTGCAGCGGTTTTTATCCGGGTAGTTTATTGTACCTGTACGAGCAAAACCATGATGCGCAATTGTTAACCGAAGCAAACCGCATTTTGGGTGTTTTGGCAAAAGAACAGTACAATAAAAATACACATGATCTGGGTTTTATGATGTATTGCAGCTTTGGCAATGCTATGCGGATTGAGCCTAAACCGGAGTATAAACAGATCCTGATCAATAGTGCTAAATCGTTATCAACAAGGTTTAACCCTACGGTAGGATGTATCAAATCATGGGATTCAAAAAATCCGTCGGATTATCTGGTGATCATCGATAATATGATGAACCTGGAACTATTGTTCTGGGCCACCCGGGAGACCGGCGATTCCAGCTATTATAAAATAGCGGTTACCCATGCCAATACTACCATGAAAAATCATTACCGGCCAGACTATAGCTCGTACCATGTAATTAACTATGATGCCCAAACGGGTGCCGTTAAAGAAAAGAAAACGGCGCAGGGTTTTGCCAATGAATCGGCATGGGCACGCGGGCAGGCCTGGGGATTGTATGGCTTTACGGTAATGTATCGTGAAACAAAAGATAAAAAGTACCTGGAGCAGGCGCAAAACATAGCCCGGTTTATACTGACAAATCCGAATTTACCGGCCGATAAGATACCCTACTGGGATTACAACGCAAATAACATCCCACAAGCACTTAAAGATGCATCGGCCGCCGCCATAGCGGCCTCTGCTTTGCTGGAACTTTGCCGTTATGCCGATAACAACAAGGGGCAGGAATATTTCAGCACCGCCGAAACAATCCTGAAAACATTATCATCGCCGGCTTACAAAGCGACGGCAGGTACAAATGGAGGTTTTATTTTAGAACATAGCGTAGGCCATTTTCTGGCAGGTACCGAAATTGATGTGCCTTTAACCTATGCCGATTATTATTTTATTGAAG
>NZ_JBCECK010000096.1:0-19958 GCF_039207105.1 Mucilaginibacter sp. | reverse complement strand
GCTTGTACAGGTTCCCACTATTTCACTAATAATCACATCTTTATCACATAGAACAAGCACTAATGCTTTTGTTTTATTTAAAAACAAACCTTATTAAAATGTAACTAATCTAACCCATCCTGGCATGAAAACGAACACGAATTTAGCTCTTCCAAACTCTTTTGACTCAACGAGTGAATTTAGTCAAGTTAAACGATTGTTCTTAGCTGAGCTTCTGAATATTTATGCGGGTAAGCAATACCTTATTAAGTTTTTGTCGGTTTTGGCAGCCCATAAAAACTTTAGCACTTCCGTACAGCAATTGGTGCAACTACGGGATCAGCTTCAAATTCAATTAGAAAAATGCGAAAAGATATATGAACTGTGCGAAGGTGAGTCGATGCAAAAACAATTTTCAGAAAGGTTTCTGACCTCAGTTGAGCATTTTATTATGGATAAGAAGGATGAAAATTCTGGCAAAGGTCTTCTTTCGCTATTAGTTTACATGAAGCTGCATGAAAATAAGGAACGCGTATTGTTTAATAAAATTAAAAATTTGGCTCAGGCTTTAGGGTATTATCATTGTTTATTTATACTTAACCAGCCTGCTCAACTCATTATAAACTCAGATGCGCTGATTGAACACACGGGCATTTTATATTCATCTAAAATTGCCGTGTAATTAACTTAATCGATTACGTGGCAATAGACTAAGCACTACCTTACATTTTCTGGATTATAAACCCTGGTAACACAAATTTGTATTGCCCTGCTAAATCTATTTTTAATAGTAACGGCCGTCAATTTGTTAATCTGGGATTAGTATGCAAAGTTTTAATCAAAATCAAATATTAACAAATTAAAAAAACACCGTTATGAACAGAACTTACTTCACACCTGCGCACTTAGGACCAATCAGATTACTTAGGTGCTCATTAACCCACAAACGTTATTTTTTAATAGCAATTGCTATACTTACTTTATCCTCTTTAGCGGGATGTAAAAAGAATAAGGCTGCTTCAGAAGTGGATGATGTTAGCTTTTACGGATACGGCAAATTAACCGTTGACTGTGAAAAGAAATGTCATGTTACTTTTGGCGACATTGATAAAGTAAATGATTTCGATGTAGACGGAACAATGGCAACTTATGTATTCCGCTACCAATCAAAATACAATTTAGACATCAAGATCACCCCTGAAACAGATCAGAATATTACAATGAATGTTTACAGCAGAGAGCAGTACCAAATATTTCACAATACAGCCAAAAGAACTGCTGGTCAAGTTTGGGAAAGTAAAATATTGGTTCCGTAACGGCTGATACAAAAGGGACCGATAGTTTAAAATTAAAAGGATCAATATGCCCAAAGCGTATTGATCCTTTTTTATGGTTTAAATGTAAAAAAAAAGTACAGTTTTATACCCGTTATTTTACTATTACAATTGCTATATTTTTTTGTAATGTCCTGTATTTTCCCATTTTGATACAAATTGCCACATTTTTGATTCAATTATTATTAAATCTTTATTGTTTTGTAAATAAATACTACATTCGTTTATCATAATCAATTGTAAGCTGAAGGCATAAAATCTTATTATTTATTTTAATGTTCGTATAACATTATCAATTGTTTATCGTATAAAGTTGTGTGAAGTTTATTTTTTCATAATTAAGGTACAGATGTGAGAGTTATGTGCCTTAAAATTTAACAAGAGGACGTATATTTATATATGTCCTCTTTTATTTTAAAACGGCCCTGGCTTCACAGTTATAAAGTGCGCATTTTGAAAGTTCTTCTCCGTGATTTAACAGTTTTATCTCTCCCTTGCACTTCTTTTAAGGAAAGAATATTCAAGTATTAATTAACCTATTTCCTTATTGTGATTATGCGATGAAACTAACCGTTACTTATTAACATATAAAAACTTTCATTTTTAAATTTATAACCAACTATTAACGGGTATAAAATAGCCCTAAGTTATGCGTCAGAGTTTAACGTAAAAAATACAGGACATGAGATCGGAAAATATAAGAGTTGATTGGATTGATTATGCAAAAGGTGTGGGCATTATTTTGGTAGTATTAGGGCACGCTATCATAGGTGCCAGAGAAGCCCACTTGCCGGTAAATTTAAATGTGATTAACCCGTTGTTCACTTTTATTTATAGCTTCCACATGTCGTTGTTTTTTGCTTTGTCGGGTTTCTTTTTTGAAAAGAGCTTAGATAAGCATCAGGCCAAAAAATTCCTGGTTAATAAATTACAAACCATATTGTACCCATTTGTAATTTGGTCATTGATACAAACTGCATTTGAAGTTATATTTTCGCGACAAACAAACACAGGCCTATCCGCTACAGCCTTATATACCTGCCTTTATATACCACGCTCCGTTTATTGGTTCCTGTTCGCTTTATTTTTTATTAATGTAATTAATGTAGGGTTGTACCGTATCTCCAGAAAATATGGGCTCCTGTTATCATGCGTGGTTTGGTTAATTATATTTATACTGAAACCTAACTTAGGATCCTTTGATAAAACATTCCAAAACCTGATATACTTTAATTTCGGGATCTTACTGGCCCGAAACCTGGCTTACCTTAAATACTTGCTGGAAAGTAAAATAAGCATCCTGGTAACTTTTATACTATTCATAGGAGCCGAATATTTATATTTTGTATATGGAAGATGGGCTTGGTTTAACCGCTTAGACACTCAACTATTAGGTACCCTGCTGGTAATTCAGATATCATTTTACGCTGTGAAAACCCAGTCAAAAACAGTAATGAATTTTTTGGGCGAAAACTCCATGATCATATTTTTAACCCATGTGCTGTTTACCGCAGGTTTCAGGATATTTTTACAAAAAGTGCTGCACATAGATAACGCTTTGGTGCATATCGTATTTAATACGTTGTTTGGTTTATGCTTCCCATTGGGTTTAAAATACCTGTCGGTACAGCAGCCTAAATTTGGATGGCTGTTTCAGTATAACAAATCATCCTCTAAGAAAGTAGCAATTCAATAATCCCTTTAGTTATACGAACCGGAAAGGTTTAAGAAAACGATTCCGGTTTTGTTTTAATTTATCCTTATCAAAGGCCTCAGGAGATGTATTCTCCCGGGGCTTTTTTGTTTACAAAAAATTATCTCTCCTTATATATTTCACCTTCATCATACCCTAAAAAGGGCAATTTACATATCTAAACTAAGCTAAAAGGCATAGCGTATCCCCAATTGTGGTGATATACTTACTTATTCTGGTGAGTCAGTTCCCCCTGTATCGGTGTCAATAAAATATTTGGATGAGATGCACATTTGTAATGTGAAAATTATGAAACGGGTTGCTACAAACAAAACAAATAACAAGCAGCAATCGGTCTTAAAACATAAAAATTAGCAAGCTGGCCAGCGCGTATTTTTTATAAACATTAAAACAAAAAATAATTAAAAAAAATCGACTATGAAAATTAACTTCCTTAAATCAACTGCTATTCTTGGCCTTGCATTGGTTATCGGCCTTTCATCTTGCTCAAAAGATAACAATAATAGCTATAACAATAATAATCAGCAATCTTCTGCACCGAAAGCATCTATACAATTAGTTAACAATACAAAATTTGGAAGCATTTTGACAGATAAAGAAGGCCGCACCTTATACAGCTTTGCTGTAGATGCCGCTGATAAATCAAATTGTAATGGTAACTGCGCGGTAACATGGCCTGCTTTTTTTGACGCTAACGCAACAATAGGTCAGGGCCTTAAAACATCCGACTTTGGTGTAATAACACGTGCTGATAACACCAAACAAATTACCTACAAAGGATGGCCACTTTACTATTATTCAGGTGATAACAAGGCTGGCGATACTAATGGCGATGGTATTGGAAAAACATGGTTTGTATCAAAACCAGATTATACCGTAATGCTGGCTAATGAGCAATTGGTAGGTGCCGATGGTGTATCATACAACAGCCAATACAAACCAGGTACTGAAGTTGTACAATACATTACTGATGATTACGGCAGAACTCTGTATAGCTTTATAAAAGATAAAGCCAATACCAATACCTACACCAAATCTGATTTTAGTAATGATAGTGTTTGGCCTATAAACCAGGTTTCTAAAGTGATGAATGTTCCTTCAATTTTAGACAAATCAAAATTTGGTTCAATCATGGTATTTGGTAAGCCTCAGTTAACCTTTAATGGCTGGCCGCTGTATTTCTTTGGTGCTGACAATGGTGTAAAAGGCAGTAACAAAGGTGTAAGTGTTGGCCCTGGTGCATGGCCGGTTGAAAATACAACTACCCCTGCAGCTCCTGCAAACTAATTTAATTCAAAATTAAGCAATCTTATACAGGCGGAAATATTTTCGCCTGTATTGTTGCTTAAAGTTCAGGGTATTGTAATAAAAAGCAAGTATTAATAATTGAAAACGAAGGCAACCTTATATTTGCACATTACGTGATAGGGTAAAAACTCTGTTACAAACTAACAACCCCTGGTTAATGAAACATCGTGCCGAAGCTCCACTGAATAAATTAATTTTAATAAGTATCTGTTTTTCTTTTATAACCTTCATTTTCTTTAGTAGTATAGTTAAAGCGCAGGGCGAAACGCCTTTTTTCAGAAGTATAGGAACTGAAAACGGACTGTCGCATGATAAGGTTAACTGCATTATGCAAGATAAGCGTGGCTTTTTATGGTTTGGTACCGAAGATGGGCTAAACCGCTATGATGGCCGCTTTTTTACTATCTTTAAAAATCAGCCCAATGATACTACCTGTGTATCTGGTAATATTATTACAGATTTACACGAAGATAAAAACGGTATCATCTGGATAGCTACAGCTGACGGTGGCTTAACGCGGTATAATTATCAATTGCCTGCCAATAAGCAATTTAAGCAGTATAAGTATGGTGCGCGCGTGGCTAACGGCATTCCTGAAAATAACATTAATAAAATTGCTGAAGATGATGGTGGTAACTTATGGCTGGCCACAGGCAACAACTATGTAGCGAGATTTAATAAAAACAGCCAAAAGTTTGATATTCCAGTTAAAAAAGGGCCCAGGAGCATTTTATCTCTGGCTATAGCCGGGAAAGACACCCTTTGGGTGGGCAGGGCTGGCGGCGGCTTAATGAAGATAAATACCCGCACACTACAATATAAGGTTGATGACCGTTACAATAATTTGTACTCAAAATTACCGCATACTTCTGTAGCTTCTATCTTTAAAAGCAGCGACAATACCATGTGGTTTGGGGCCTGGGACAAAACCTTATACACTTATGAGCAAATTACAGGTACAGAAAAAGCCTACAAACCAACAGCAACTGAGCCCGATGTTCCTGCTGATGAAATAGTATCATTTACGGAAGATAAGCGAAAGAGTATATGGATGGGTAGCCAAAGCACAGGATTAACCGTTTATGACCGCGGCGCGCATAAATTTACCAGTTATCAGCATAATGGTAAAGATGGGTCGTTAATTGATAATCATGTTAACGCCGTATATACAGACAGAAGCGGCATTGTATGGATAGGTACCGATAATGGGTTAAGTATACATGATCCGGTTTATTCGCCTTTTCAACAATATTTTTTGCCTAAAGAGCAGGATGGTAGAGATATTACCATTTATGATTTTTATCGTGACGATCAATACAATTTATGGATAGCTACCAGTGAGGGTATTTATATAAAACGGCAAGGGAAAAGCGGATTTGAGCACCGGAAAATATCCTTTAATGGTCAAAAACTGGCGGCTACCAAGTTTTTTATTGATAAAGATAAAACGTTTTATTTAGGTACCGATTACACTTTGTTTAAGTATGATCCGCAAACCAACCAGGTTGCTCTTTTGCCCAATACGGCTTCAGATATGGTCATGAAAAAACTCATCAGTTCAAGGATCGTATCTATAGTACGTGATACCATTGATACTCATCCTGTACTTGTGGTATCACCATATGGGCATTACATGACTTACTATGACCTAGCCGAGCAAAAGTGGATATCGCGGGTTGATTCTGTGAAAAAGATCATCAGGAAGTTGAATATCCAGGACAATCTGATCAAGAAGTTTTATAAAGACAAAAAAGGAGGCCTGTGGCTGGCAACTGATCGCTTTGGCCTGGGCGATTGGCAGCAGGGCACTAAACCTATCAGGTATTTTACCAATGATATGGATAATAATTCATCTATCAGCAGCAATGATGTTTATGATATTGAAGAGGATAAAATAGGAAACTTATGGATAAGTACCTATGGCGGCGGACTTAATTATTTTAATACCTCGGTGCAAAAGTTTATGCACATCAAAGGTTCAAGCAATTTAACAGAAGGCTTGCAGGCAGATTTGCGCGGCAATATCTGGATGATATGTAACGGGCACATGCATGAATATAACCCCTTAACTAAAGTATACAGTTGTTATGATCTCCCCAATCTTAAAAATAACGGCGGCGTTAAAGGCTATATTTATAAAGATAGTTATGGCAATTTGTATGCCGGCGGTATGAATTTTTATATATCGTTTAGTCCGGTGGGTATCCGTAAAATAGCAAATGAACCCGATGTTTATTTTACCGATTTTAAAATATTCAATACATCATATAGTCAACTGCTTCAAGACAAAACCATTAGGTTGAATCATGCCCAGAATTATTTTTCATTGGAGTTTTCTGCACCTGAATACAGCAGCAACCATATTCACTATGACTACATGCTGGAGGGTTTTGATAAAGATTGGGTAGATGCCGACAGGCGGAACGTGGCCAGTTATTCAAACCTGGCAGGAGGAAAGTACCTTTTTAAAGTAAGGGCATCTAACTGGAAAGGCAGCTATGTAGATAAATATATTTCCATCACTATTATCATTAATCCCCCGTTTTGGTTACAGTGGTGGTTTTATTGCTTGTTGATTTTAGTAATAGCGTCAATCTGTTATCTTCTATATCGCCTCAGGATCAGTGAATTTCTTAAAAGGCAATCAATCAGAAACGGTATAGCGCAGGATCTGCATGATCATATCGGCTCAACGTTAAGCAGTATATCTATTTATAGTAAAGTGGCCAAAATTTACCATCAGCAACATAAAGAAGAGAAACTGAAAGAAGTGCTGCATACCATTGGCGAAACGGCAAATGAAACCATCACCGAGATGTCTGACATTGTTTGGACCATAAATCCAAAGAATGATCATATGAATAATATTGTTCAAAAAATACAATCATATGCACAGCCGTTGTGTGTCGCGCAAAATATTCAGTTTACCTTTAATTACGATAACAAGGTTTCAAAGCTTACCCTTGAAATGGCCACCCGGAAAAACTTTTTCCTGATACTTAAGGAGACAATAAACAACGCTATTAAACACTCAGGCTGCAAAAATTTAACAGTTGATATAAGGCTAAATAATTACTACCTTGAGTTGCTGATACAGGACGATGGTGTTGGGTTTGATACCAACATTAAGCATATCGAACTATCTACTTCGCGGGGAGGGAATGGCTTAACTAACATCAAATCACGAGCCGAAGAACTTGGTGCCAAATTGAAAATAAAAAGTGAGGTTAATAAAGGAACCAAGATCAGTTTAGTATTCAGTATCCTGTAGTTTTATGCACGTGATAATAAATTTTATAATTACCCTAATTAATCATAAAATAAAATTCAAAAAGAATGAGTATCCGAATAGCCATATTTGATGATAACAAAAACATCCGTAACAGTATTATCCTGTTATTAAATACCGATCCGGCGTTTGAGGTAGTAGGTACCTTTAGTGACGCGCAGCATTGTGTTGAAAATGTACTAACCTCCAGGCCCGATGTAGTTTTAATGGATATTGAAATGCCTGGAGTTAACGGTATTGAAGCTGTAAAACTTTTAACCAAAGAGTTTCCGCACATCCAGATATTGATACAAACCGTGTTTGAAGATGATGAACGTGTGTTCGATTCTATTTGCGCAGGTGCTTCGGGATATATCTTGAAAAATCAGTTGAACAGTTCCCTGACAGACGCCATTAAAGAACTGCAAACAGGCGGTTCGCCCATGAGCCCCTCTATTGCCCGCAGGGTGTTGAACATTTTGCAGCAAGGGTATCAAAATAAAAAGCAACCTGCAAACGAGGAGTATAACCTTACTGCACGCGAAAAAGAAGTACTTACTGCCATTGTAAATGGCCTGAGCTATAAAATGATAGGCTACGAGCTTAACATCAGCTATGAAACCGTGCGCAGCCACATCAAAAAAATATATGAAAAACTGCATGTGGCTTCCCTGACCGAAGTTGTTGCAAAAGCCATTAACCAAAATATAGTTTAAACCGCTGCAAGTGTTTTAAATTCCATCTGCCTGATCGCTGTGTGTAACAAAGCAATGCGATCAACTGATCTTTACTCATTTTTAATAAAACCTCCCGGTAAAGGCATCATATACCCCATGATGAGGGAGGCGCCAGCCTGGTGTTATCTCCTGCCTTTATTACTACCTCCGCATAACCCATACCGGTTATATAGTTTATTTGTCATAAATCTTCACGTTGTCTCAATTGATTTTTATTGTGCTTTTTTCCAGTTAGTTGCATGGTTCGTAAATAATCAAATACCCCCTTTTTAACCTTTCCTGTTATCCCCCCATTTCCCCAAAAACGTTAGTCGTACCCCCACTATTAGGGATATGTGTGCGGCGATTTTATCCCCAGTTTTGAATCATAAATCAATCAGGAAAACATATCCTTTTTTGCAATGATAAAACTGAGTATAAAAGAACGTCGAGATCAATTTTTATTGCTGATAGCCATATTTCTATTTACGGTAAGCCTGATAGGTTTTGGCCTTTTTCATGATTTTGGAACCGACAGAACTTTTTCAAAACAAGATTTGACAGAGAAGCTGGCTCAGGATGCCGAATTTGAAAACACTGTTAAAATTCAGCGTGCTACCGTAGATACTGCTTATAAACAGATCATGAATTTTGATCCGGCTGTTAAAGCTGCTTTTCTTGAAAATGATATCAAATACTCTTTAGGCTCTATAAAATCAAATTACGACAGAAAAGCCTTCGACCCCAGGTATAAAACCTTTCTGCAGCTTTCCCTGCTCTATAACTCGCTTTTTTTTAACCGGCGCGAGCTCAAAGGCAACAACAATGATATTGAAAATTTAAAAAAATCATTAGACGACTGTAAGCTGTCTACCCGCCAGCTTAAAGAAAGTATTGGCAACCGGGCAGGTCGCTAACCTTAAAATAGAAAAATACAAAAATCCTAATATGTCCACCACAATAAACAACAACGAAAAATCAGTAAGCAGTAACGCTATGGGGTACTTCTTCCTGTACATTTTTATTGCCATCCTGGTACTTACAGCAATCATATTCCTGTTCAAGAGTTCATTATTTGATAAGCGTACAGCCGACGCAAGCATCTTAAAAAACGAATTATACGCTAACGAAGACCTGGTTTTTAGCGATAACACTAAAGCTGCCAAAAAATGGCTGTGGGAGTTTGGCGATGGCGCCAAGTCAACGGCTCAAAACGGTACTTATCACTACCAAAAATCGGGTTCATATATCATCAGGCTTACTATTGATGGTGCTATGAGGGTTCAGTTTCCGGTAACAATAAAAGATACTGTTACAACCAAGGCCGATACCGCTTTAACCATTAACGGCCCAACCTCCGGAATAGTGAATGAAGAAGTACGATTAGAAGCCGTTGGTAAAGGCACCCAGTTTGAATGGTCATTTGGCGAAACCGGCCGTGTAGATGTAAAAGGTAAAACCGCGCTATACACTTTTCATACACCGGGTAAATTCCTGGTACAGCTCAGGAGCGATAAAAGTCGCCCGGTAACCCATATCATGTACATTACCGATCCAAGTCTGGATACCGTATTGGTGGTGCCCGGCGAAGGTGAACGTAAAATAATTGACGATATCAGGGCACGCTTACAAGCCATTGCCAATGGTGCCGACTTTAACTCTAACTACTATTATTTAACAAGCAGATACTTGTGTAACAACGAAAAAGTTACCGTCGCCATCGATCAGGACAGCACTAAAAGATCAACCGACTTTTACTCGTATTGTATGGCGCTCACCTTCGGCGGAGAGATCTCCGTTGACCAGGCACAGCTAACCATCAGTGCCAATTCATCCTGCGCCACATTACTTAACATTAAACAACACTCTGCCAAAACAGTAAAAAAATAACCCCTATGAAAAAAATATTCTTGCTTTTAGTTCTGCTCATTCATACGGTTTTTGTAATGGCACAGCTGACTTTACCCTTTCAGAGGAAAGTGCAACCAATGCCTAAAGCATTTGGCCGTCCCAATGCCGCTACTGATTTAAATGGTAATGGAGCCAAAACCAATACCCCTTGGATAGTTTACTCAGACCGCGACGATAACTTCACCACTACAACCCCTGGCGGAAGTCTTTTTATGAAGAAACTGGGTTTTATGGAGCCCTTTTATGTATCTGAAGAAAAAAACGGCTTTTTAAAATTGATAAAATACAATGCAGGCTTGCTTACAGGCCGTAAAATAAATGATAAAAAAAACGCCACAAGCTACGGCTGGATCTCCCGCTGGAAACTGCTGATGTGGAATAGATCATACACCGATCAAAAAACAGGTTACCCGGAAAAGTCAATCGCTATTATTAATGGTAAACTGCCTTTAACCTCATCTCAGTTTTATTATGACCGTACCGACTCGGCCTTTGTGTACAGTTCGCCGGAGTTAAAAAAGGTTATTGCTAAGGTAAGGCTGCACCAGATCAACTATATTTTTAAAAGATCTGAAGATGGCCGCAAATACCTCATAGGTAACGAAGATCAATTGGTTGCTGATAGCGCCCGTAAGGTAATTTACGGTTGGATAGCCGCCGATGCTGTACATAACTGGGGACAGCGCTTATATATTTCACCTGCGGTAATTGGTTCTGATGCGCAAACAGATTCAGCTTCAATGATCCTGAACCAGGAACATGCCGACCCTTTGCTGGGGCAGAATGATATGATATTAAAGAGCTCACCGGTTATCAGCAATACCTCTGCCGGTTATGTTTTAGGCAAGGCTACCGATGTATATAACAAATCGCAAAATACGCTGATCACTATTGATGGTTCGCTGCTTAAATACCCGGATTACCTGAATTTGAGGAAGAACATCCATAACATCAACGTAGTTTTTGTGATTGATGCCAGCAGCTCTATGAAAAAGTATTTTCCGGGGCTAACCAACACGGTACAGTCGCTTGAAAATGTATTTAACGAGTTTGATAAAAAGAACCGCTTAAGCTACGGAGCAGTGGTTTACCGAGACGATAACAATTGTTCGGCCCGCGGTATTGAGCGCACCGATGCCATATACCCTGATTACCGCAAGCTGATGAGCTTTTTAGGCACCCAGGCCGAGAAAACAAAACAATGCAACAGCAACGTAACTGCCGAACCACTGTATGAAGGTGTAAGAACCGCACTTGATATGTTTAAAACACATGAAAGTGAAACCAACCTGGTTATACTTGTAGGCAGCGTAGGCGATTCAACCGAACACTTTAAACAATTGAGCGAACGTTTTGGCCGTGAAAATGCCCGCCTGCTTACTATACAAATGTACAGCGAGTACAACGAGTGGTACAATAACTTTGTATTGAATGCCAAAAAACTGGTGTCTGAATCAGCGGTATATGCTGCTGAAAGGAAAAAAGGTTTTCTGATCAATGGCGAAGGGCTTAACGACAAACAAACATACAATGTAAGTCACCAGGATTCTGTTTCATTCTATCTGGATTATCCTAATAACAGTTTAATACAAGGTGGTGTGGTTTTCCCTACTAAGGGCGAGGTAAATTCTAAAAAATATATCACCACAGCTACACGTCGTTTTCTGAAAGAAACTGAAACAGACATTCACGATCAGATCACTTCGTTGGATAGTGCCTTCCGGTTAAGAGGAATAGCCAATGCTAACCTTGCCGAAGCTGTAAAAGCTCAACTTCCGCAGCTTGTGGGTGAGGATGTGGCCGATAAAATGCCGCACAATGCCTTTAAGTATTACATGACATCCATTGTACCGGCCGACGTAGTAGCTAAAAATAGCGACTTGCTGCAATATACCCTGGTGCTGAACAATGCGGAGTTTAAGCAGCTGAACGACATTATCGCATTAATGGTTGGTCAAAACCTGGAAGCGGATAAATCATCATTCAGGAAACAACTGGTTAAAAATTATCTGAGCATACCACGCAACCTGTTAGATCTTGACCTCTCTAACGGAACCGTTCGCTCCATGACGCTGGCCCAATATTTCAAAACGGTTACCGGTTTGCCTATTCAAAATAAGTTGTTTGACCAGTTTACCGTGAGAGACCTGAAAAGCGACAGCCACATGCCGCGCGCAGATTTTGAAAGATACATCAAGTTTCTGATCAACTCGGCTGATAACATAAAGTTGGGTACACAGGTGGGGCAGCAGTTTATATCAAACGGTAAAACCTACTACTATATCACCCGCGACAATTTTACCGCTAACCCCGAAAAATAAGATACTACGGTTATGAATATAGCAAACACAAGTGAATCAGTAAAATTAGCCATCAGGGTTGCACAATCACTGGCTAAGGAATACCACAATGCTGAGTTTACAGCGGCTCACCTGCTAAAGGGCCTCATGCATAAGGATGTGGGTTTGAGAGGCTTTTTAGCTTCGATAGATAAAGATGATGAATACATTGCCGAATGGGCCGAAGTACGCATTGATGAGCTGGATAAAAATACCAACACGCAGGATGAGGTGAAAGGAAGCGCCGAGATAGCACGTGTTTTTGAAGAGGCTGATCATGTGCGCATTAAATTAGGGCTCGATTTGGTTACCCCGGTATGTATACTTACCGCCCTGTGCAAGCCTACTGTAGGTTTTAGTGCTAATCAGCTAAAATCGTTCCCGATAAAGGAGCGGGAATTGCTTGACCTTTACATCCGAGATGAGGAGATAAAACAGGTAGTTGCACCCGGCGAAATCATTGCCAACGCAAAAAATACAACCGCGCCTACTGCCCTTTATAAATATTGTATAGATAGGATTGCCCTGGCACGTGAAGGTAAAACCGACCCTATTATTGGTCGTGATAAGGAAGGCCGCATGGTGATGGAGATACTTGGCCGCAGAACCAAGCCAAACGTAATTATTACCGGCGATGCAGGTGTTGGTAAAACTGCCCTGGTTGATGGTTTTGCACAGGATATTATAGCTGGAAACGTACCCGAACTGCTCAAAAACACACAGTTGTTTGAGCTGGATTTAGGAGCCCTTATAGCCGGTGCATCATACAAAGGTGAGATCGAGGATCGCCTGAAAAATATTTTAAAAGAGATCAAGCAGTTTGATAAGGCAGTACTTTTTATTGATGAGATACATACCCTCATTGATAGCAAGGGCCCTGTCGGCGGCGGTGTTGGCAATCTGCTTAAGCCTGAACTTGCCCGCGGCGAAATAACCGTTATTGGTGCTACAACCATTGATGAGTACCGTAAACTGATAGAGCCCGAGCAGGCCTTTAGCCGCAGATTTGAGGTGCTGCAGATAAATGAGCCCAATGAAACCTTCGCCACAAAAATGCTGGAAAAGGTGGGCGACAAATATGAGGCACATCATCAGCTAAAAATTCAGGCCGATGCTATTCCCGAATGTGTACGCCTGGCTAAAAGGTATATGAAAGATCGCAGGCTACCTGATTCGGCTTTTGACCTGCTTGACCGTACCCTTGCTGCCATTAAGCTCATGAATGATACTTCAGAAAAAGTATTGAAGGAGCTTAGCGAAAAGTTTAATGAGTTACAATTATCTGAAACGGAAACTACCGTTGAGGATTATAAATGGTTGTACAATCAGCTGCAGGATAAGGTAAGTCCTGTGCTGTTAGGCCAACTGCAGGACGAAACACAAGTAAGCGCTTTTGAGACTATTGAGGAATATCAACAATACCTGTCAAAAACGTTGGATGCCCTGCATATTCTCGCGGCACAAAAAACAGATGAGGTAAGCAGGCAGGATATTGCGGCTATCGTTTCCTACAAAACAGGCATCCCATTGGGGAAGATACAGGCGCAGGAAAAAGAGAAATTGCTGAATATGGAGCAGTTTCTGAAAAAGCGGGTGGTAGGTCAGGATCATGCATTAAAGGCGGTAGCCGATGCTATACTCGAATCGAGGAGCGGGCTTAATAAAAAAGGCCAGCCAATTGGGTCGTTCTTTTTACTGGGGCCTACAGGAACTGGGAAGACAGAACTGGCCAAATCCATAGCCGAGTTTTTATTTAACGACGAAAAAGCGATGATTCGTTTTGATATGTCGGAGTTCAAAGAAGAGCATTCCGCAGCTTTATTATACGGCGCGCCTCCGGGCTATGTAGGTTATCAGGAAGGTGGTTTGCTGGTCAATAAGATCAGGCAGCAGCCCTACACCGTATTGCTTTTTGATGAGATAGAAAAAGCGCATCCATCAGTATTTGACACCTTTTTACAGATACTGGATGAAGGCCACATGCATGACAGGTTGGGTAAGGAGGGTGATTTTTCAAACTCGCTCATCCTATTCACCTCCAACATAGGTAGCGAGCATATAGCCGCTCAGGTTGGCAAAGGCGAGATACCTACATCGCAGCAGTTGACAGAAATCATGGCTGGTCATTTCAGGCCCGAATTTTTGGCCCGCCTTTCGGAGATTGTTCCGTTTGCACCGATCACAGAGCAAAACGTGACCCGCATATTTGAAATTCAGCTTAAAAGCCTTGTTGAGGCGCTGGATAAACAGGGTATCGGTTTTACCATTGATCAGGATGCCATCAGCATGCTGGCTCAAAGCGGGTTCAATCCTAAATACGGTGCAAGGCAATTATCTGGAGTTATCCGTAATCAGCTGCGCAGGCCCATTTCCAAATTTATTATCTCGGGTGAGTTAAAAAAGGGCCAGGCTATCGATATCAGGAAGCATGCTGCCGGCCAGCAACTGGAATGGAATATCATTTAAAATAAATACATCAAACAACTAAATATCAATACTATGTTCAACTACGAAATAGGCGGCAATGAAAGAAAGATAGATACATCAGAAGCTTTCGCGGATATTGCCCACAACAAAACCCTGTTTGTTCAAAAATTAACCGATAACGATCCTATTAAGCCCGAAAAGGTGGAAGGTTTAAAAACTGTTCAGGAAGTTTTTAACCATTACAAACCTAACGTTAATGTGGAGTTTGAAAGGTATGACGGCTCTCTGTTAAATGAAACCCTGCAGTTTGGTAACCTCGGCGATTTTTCTGTAAAAAGCATCATTGGCCAAAGCCAGCACCTGAACAATGTGAGCATTGAAAAGGACATGTCATTAAGCGTTATCAAACAGCTTAAATCAAATAAAACCTTAAAAACAACCCTTGATAACGAAGAAACTAAAAACGCGTTTATCAGCGCTTTGAAAAATTTTGTTAGCGAACTGGAAGGAAATAAATAACAGGTTAACATCTTCTTAACTCATTAAAAAATATAAAATGGCAACTCCCGAAGAACAAAAAATAGAAGAACAGACAGCCGCTTCAGCAGGTTTTAAACCGGCCGAAAAGCGCGAAAAACTTTCCCTTACCGATAGTTTAAATCAATTGGCCAGGGTAGGCGGTATTGATCTGCTGGAATCAACTATAGATGGCCTGCAAAACCTTAACCCCGAAAGAAAGGCCCGCAAACAGATATTTTTAACAGGCGACGAAAAACGTAAGGAACGTGAAGAACTGAAAAAGAAGATTGAATTGTGGATAGATATCCTTGAAAATTCAGGTTCGGTAGCTGCTATGGTGGAACGTAGTACTGAAAAGCTTCAGGCAGCTGAAGATAATATTACCAAAAACATAGCCGCCGCGCTAAAAACTACCCGCGAATTGGAGCAAGCCTATCGCTCGGTTAACTTGTTTTATCAGAATACAGAAGCAGATAAATTAAAGAATGTGGTGTTGTTGAATGCTTCGCCCGATCAGATCAAGGATCTGGACAACCCGCGCTTTATTGATTATGTAAGCGACGAATTAAGCCAGAAATATGACAGGCTCGATCTGCGCGAAAACTACTCGCTGTTGGTTATTCCGGGCTATATGGGCTCAAACAAAGTGGTTGAAAAATGGGCCGCTATAGCTTACAAAAACAAGGCGATGCTGGTTACTGATTTTGCCGACCTGGATCAGCCAGATGACGTGATAGATCTGTTTACCGAGGCTAATTTAACCGGAGGTGATGCTTATCGCTCAAACGTGATCATGACCTGCAACTGGCTGGTAGGTCGCGGCAAGGTACAGGAAGTGGGTGAGGAAGATGACCTTACCGTTCCGGGCTCGGCAGCATTGGCAGGTAAAATGTACCACACGCTCATGTCGCAGGTTACGGCTGGTAAAAAACACGGCTCTATGAATGATGTTGACGGTGTAAAATTTGATCTGAAAAAAAGCGAGATATCTCACCTGGAACGCCTTGGACTGGTGCCTATGGTAAATGAGTATGGCAAGGTAATGGCTTTCTCGGCCAAAACATTGTTCAATGGTGATAATATTGGTTTACAAACTTACTCGGTAGTACGTGTTTTTGATTACATCACCAAAGTACTGTTCGACTTTTTGAACCGTCGCGCCTTTGAAAACTGGACCTCTAAAACCGAAAAAGACCTGCGCAGCCAGATCGTTAAGTTCCTGGATAAAATTCAGGGCCCCGACCGCCTTATTGAGCATTTCAAGATCATGCGTTTTGAACGTGATGAAACCCAGAAAGATATGATTCACCTGGATATTCACATTACCCCTTATTTTCCGGCAAAAAGCTTTGTGGTAAAGCTTGATGGACAAAAAGGAGAGGACGAAGAAACCACCTGGAGTTCAGAATACGCTCAGGCCCAATAGTAAACAAGACAGGCAATAGAACTACCATAATATATTAAAGAAATTAATAAATGTGCGGTAACCAAGCCATTTATTAATGTGTGTAAATCAAATAATTATTTAATACCCTTAATCAAAAAATCATGGCTTTTAAAGCAACATTAACCTTTTCAGGTAAACAGTACGATGTACTACAGTGCTCTTATTCAATGTATCGCGATGTAGATCCTAAAGGAAGGCCAACCTCTGGCGTATACGGCGGTAAAATAGATGTGGAAGTAGAATCAAACCAGGATACTTCAGTTATTGAAGCGATGGTAAACAACCAGTTTAAAGCGGTTACCGGTAGCTTAACTATTAAAAAACAGGATGAGGATGCCAAAATGAAGGAGATAAGCTTTACTGATGCCTACATCGTTAGTTTTTCTGAAGGTATGAACGCCTATAGCGATAGCCCGATGACAATTAGTTTCCAGATATCGGCCCGCCAGATAAAAATAGGCAGCGCTGATCACGAAAACGATTGGCCTAAATAAAATTAGCCTGTATTACCTAACAGGGCCCATAAAGCCGGGCCCTGTTTTACAAGTTTTAACTGTAAAATTCTGATATGCTTTATAACAAACCATTCAAATTAAAAAACATTCTGTCGAATAAAGAGCTGGAAACAACAGATCTGGGCAGGTCGATATCGCAAAATATTGAGCTTATCATTTTTACCAGATATGGCGAGCACAGGCATAACAACAATTTTGGCTGCGAAATATGGGATCTGGATTTTGAACTGGTAGTGAGTGAGCGTATCTGGGAAGAAAAATTCAGGCAGTCTTTATTACGGTCGGTTACCGATTATGAATACCGCTTGTACCAGGTGGAGGTAGACATAAAGATGAGCGAGGTAGAGAAACTCTTTTTTGGCAAAAATGTAACTGAGATCAAAAAGAAGGTGGAGATCTCTGTTAGCGGAAAGATAAATACCACAGGCGAAAACTACTTTTTTAATACCTCACTTTTTTTAAGCCCGCTATGCAGTTAATCAATCCTGTTTATTCGGGTTTGGCCTTATTTTTTAAACATCAGTAGTTGACATGAACGATTTATTTTATTCATCAAAAGACGAGATCAGGAACCGAGTACTCAAAAACGCGCGGGATTACTGGGGTATCAAAAACACCGCCGATTTTGACCCTATGGTAAAGCTGTTGATAGAGGTGTTGAGCACAGAGCTTTTCAACATATCAAACCAGGTAAATAATCTTGAAAACCGGATGGTTGATAAAATATCAGGCATATTAGCTTCTGATACCCTGATCTCAGCTATACCGGCCCACGCTATACTACAGGCAAAGCCGATTGAAGATGTGGAGATTATTGATGAAAGTACACAATTTTTTTACGGTAAACGCCTGGCTGATAAAGATGAAAATAATAAGGAAACCACCCTTGATATTTTTTTTAGTCCGCTAAAACCGGTTAAAATATTTAATGCCGAGGTAGCTTACCTGGCTACTGGCAGCAGCCTGTTTCAGGTAGACGGGCAGCAAAACAAAACATTACTTGGCCAAAGTATACCCGGACGTACTCTTGAAAAAAACGCTGTTTTTATAGGTATTAACGTACCCAATGAATTAGTCTCGTTGGATGGATTCAGTTTTTACTTTGACTGGCGCAATTATAAGGTTGAAAAACAAACCTATGATCTGCTTAGCTTTTCTGAGTGGTTTGTGAATGAGGAGCGGGTGAAAGTATCGCATGATAAATTTTATCAGGAGCCTACACAGCATTCCCGTTCGCCCTTTGATGATCATAATATACTTAATCTCATTAGTCGTGATGTACAGGCCTTTTACCGTAACAGGTTTTTAACCATAACAGACACCCGCGCACAACAGGCACCTGTACTTGAATTATACCCTAAACAATTTGAGCAGATATTTCAGGCAACCAATCTTTCAGGACTTAACCGCCCAATCCTTTGGATCAAGGTAATTGTTCCGGTTACGGTTAACCAAACTATATTAAATGAGCTGTCGGTTGCTATCAACGCGTTTCCGGTGGTAAACAAAAAGCTGCATGATCTCAAACATCGTTTAAAAATGATGAATGATATTATCCCGCTTAAACTTTCAGCTTATGATCAGTTTCTGAATGTGGAATCGTTGAGGGATAACTTAGGCAACCATTATACCGAAATTCCACAAGGGTATGATCAGGAACGTAGTTCGGGCCTTTTCTCTGTTCGTTACGGTGGCTCCGAGCGTTTTGATAACCGAAATGCTAAAGAAATCTTGGATTACCTTTTTGAATTGCTCCGCGATGAAAAAGCAGCCTTTGCCGCTTATGGTACCGATTTTTTAGAAACATCATTAAAAGAACTGGAGCAAAATATTTCCATGATATCGCAAAAAACAATGGGGCGGTTAAGCAGCATTAAAGAGTTGTTTAACTACATCATTCTAAAACCACTTAATAATGCCGATATCATGTTTCTGGAATTTTGGACAAGTAATGCCGAACTGGGCAATAACATACGCGCGGGCAGCCGCCTGCAAGCTTTTGAAAGTACAAAAATAATAGCCGAAAGCTTGTTTTTACTCAGCACCACACAAGGAGGCAGATCAAGACTAAACGCTACCAATCGTGTAAGGGCCTATAAGTACGGCCTTACTACCGGCGACAGGATAGTTACCCAGGCAGATATTGTAAACTTTTGTTTTTGGGAATTAGGCAGCAACATATCAGATGTAAAAATAAGCAAGGGCTTAATGAACTCATCAAACCCTAAAGAAGGCTTTATAAAAACGGTAGATATTATCATAACGCCTGCACAGCAAAGCGAGCTAAAACCACAGGAGTGGCTACCTGTGCTGGAACTTACCCGATCTAAACTGGAAACCCGTAGCACCATGAACTTGAATTACAGGTTTTTACTGGCATCAGAAAATTAACTCTTGTATAGCTATCAGTTTTACAACCCTAATTAAAAAACAGGCTATGATGAAAAAGGCATTGAATTTATTAAACGATCTGGATACCGA
>NZ_JBCECK010000095.1:0-20111 GCF_039207105.1 Mucilaginibacter sp. | reverse complement strand
GGATACTGCCACAAACAGCACCTTCATATAACAACGATGTACCGTATTGATGCTGAATGTCTATTAATTCTTCGAGGTGCAGAGCTATCATTTTTTTACTCGCCGATACTACGTTTTTACCAGACTTTAAAGCCCTTGAAACAATCTCAAACGCAGCTTCGGTATCATTTATAAGCTCAACAATTGTATTGATCTCTGGATTGTTCAGCAATTCATCTTTATCAGTAGTAAATAAATGAGCAGGCAAAGAGCGCTTTTTGTGCGGATCTTTAATAGCGAATTTTACTATTTCGATGTTTAAATTTTTTGTTTTGATGATGTCATACAATCCCTGACCAACCACTCCAAATCCAAATAATCCAATATTTAACTTTTTACTCATTACGCTGTACGTTGTAATTCTATAATTTTTCCTTTTACATCGGTTTTAAAAAACGATGTGATAATATTTGTTAATGCTTCTGTATCAATCAAAAATCCGTCGTGGCCATAAAATGAATCCAGTTCAGAAAAAGCCGATTTAGGGATATGCTTAAACAGGTATTCTTGTTCCTCAATAGGAAACAAAATGTCGCTTTTAATACCAATAACCAGGGTACGCGCTTTGATGAGACTCAAAGCTTTCTCAACTCCATTACGGCTACGGCCCACATTGTGCGAATCCATCGCTTTGGTCAGGTACCAATAGCTGTAGGCATTAAACCTGTTAACCAGTTTTTGGCCCTGATAGTTTTGGTAAGAGCTTGCCCTATAGTTATCAGAAATATCATCACTATTTTCCTGCTGGGTTATACCGTATGGTTTATAACCACGGTAGGAGAGCAGCGCTATGCTTCTGGCTGCTTTAAGTCCTTTTTGGCCACCATTTGGTGTATTAGCATAAAAGGTACGATCGGCACTGATAGCCAAACGTTGTGATTCATTAAAAGCGATGCCCCAGGGCGAATGTTTGGCATTAGTAGCTATCAGGATCAGGTTTTTGATCCGTTCAGGTTCTGTAATGCTCCACTCCATAGCCTGCTGGCCGCCAAGCGAGCCGCCTATCAGCATATGTATGTGATCTATCTGTAAATGATCTGCCAGTAATTGGTGTGCCTTTACCATATCCCTGATGGTAAACTGCGGAAACGCCTGATAATAAGGTTGTCCAGTTACCGGGTTAGTACTTAGCGGATTGGTTGTACCATAAGGAGAACCTAATATATTGGCACACACAATAAAATGCTCTTCCGGGTTAAAAATACTTCCTGAACCCACAAAACCTTTCCACCAGTCAAATACATCGGCATTGGCAGTAAGCGCGTGGCATATCCAAACCACGTTATCTTTTTCTTTATTCAGCCTGCCATAAGTATGAAAACCAATTTCCAGCTCATCTATCTGCTGGCCTAATTCCAGTTCAAATGTTTGTGTATACTTAAATATCTCTGCGTTCATTCTTTTGTTTGTTATTCCGGGAGCGGTTTTAAAAGTTTTGAGTTTTAAGTAGTAAGTTTTGAGTTACAAAAAAACTTATTCAAAACTCATTACTCAGAATCTTTAACTTCTTAACCGCATCCCTTTATAACTTTACTATATCACTTTAAAAAAAACTATACTAATTCTTTACTATGCTGGTTTATTTTGGCAAAAGCCTGTTCAAAATCAGCTTTAATATCATCAATGTGCTCTATGCCTACAGATACACGTAATGATGTAGGTGTAACCCCGGCCGACAATTGCTCCTCATCAGAAAGCTGCTGGTGCGTAGTTGCCGAAGGCTGAATGATGAGTGTTTTAGCGTCACCCAAATTGGCCAGGTGGCTTACCAGTTGCAGGCTGTCGATAAAATTACTTGCCTGTTGTTTATCGCCTTTGATTTCAAATGATAAAACGCCGCCAAAACCATTTTTTAAGTACTTTTTAGCTAATGCGTTGTATGGCGATGAAGCAAGCCCAGGATAATTAACGGAGGCTACCTGCGGGTGTTGATCAAGCCATTTAGCCAATTCAAGCGCGTTATCAACATGACGCTGTACCCGTAATGAAAGTGTTTCTAAACCCTGAATATTAAGCCAGGAGTTGAATGGTGCCTGCGCCGGGCCAAAATCACGCAAACCCTCAACACGGGCACGTATAATATACTGGATATTGCCAAAAGGCCCGCCGATGCCAAATACATCATTAAATACCAAACCATGATAACCTTCAGATGGTTCGGTGAATTGAGGGAATTTTCCATTGCCCCAATTGTAATTGCCGCCATCAACTATCACACCACCAATAGCAGTGCCATGTCCGCCGATCCATTTGGTAGTTGATTGCACTACTACATGAGCGCCATGATCAAGCGGGCGAAATAAATACCCGGCAGCCCCGAAAGTATTATCAACAATTAACGGCAGATCATATTTTTTTGCTAAAGCGCCTACCTTGTCAAAATCGGCAATGGTAAAGCCGGGGTTACCAACTGTTTCCAGGTAAATGGCTTTTGTTTTGTCGTCAATAAGCGCCTCAAAGCTTTCAGCGGTATCATCTTTGGCAAAGCGGGCATCTATGCCAATACGTTTAAAAGCAACTTTAAACTGGTTATAAGTGCCGCCATATAAAAATGGAGAGGTAACAAAGTTATCACCTACCTGAAGTATATTATTTAACGCAATAAACTGCGATGCCTGACCCGATGCAGTTGCCAAAGCCGCAACGCCACCTTCTAAAGCTGCTATACGTTTTTCGAAAACGTCAGTAGTAGGGTTCATGATGCGGGTATATATATTGCCAAACTCTTTTAAAGCGAAAAGATTGGCTCCGTGTTCAGCGTTTTTAAACACGTACGAAGTTGTTTGAAAAATGGGAACCGCACGTGAACCTGTAGTTTGGTCAACCTCCTGACCTGCATGTAATTGAAGAGTTTCGAATTTTAAATTGCTGGTAGACATGATTGTGAAATTTGAAATGTGTTTAATTAATTTTTAACGATTTGGTGGATTTTGGCAACCGGTAAATGATTTTTACCAGTCTACAACACGTATATTTTTCGAGATAGAAAAAGACAAACGTGTTAGGTCAATCAACTGCAGCAACACATGCACATATAGCTAACATTCAGGCTAATATATGATGTTGTACCGTTTGAGGCTTTAGAAATATTGCGTACAGAAATTTTAATTAAACTTTTCATGGTTATAAATTTATATTCCCCGGGGTTATTTTCCGGGACAGGAATTGGCACCTTCTCCAAACTTGGAGGGTTGCCAGCGGGTCATTGAGCCTGATCTCTCGCCGCTTCTTTATAAATCAAAACCCGAACTATTGCGGAGATTTGATCATGGTATTGCTACCAAATATTGTTTCAAAGATAAGGTGATATTACTTAAAATACCAAATTTTATTTTAAAAGAGCTCAAAACCAAGAGCAGAAGACTAAACAGCGGCTCCCGGTTTTGAACATTTTACGCTAACTCAGGGCCTGTTTCAAGTCGGCAATAAGGTCTTCAATATGCTCTAAGCCAACAGAAACCCTAAGCAAATTTCGTGGTGTTTTGGTATCCGGGCCTTCAACTGTAGCACGGTGTTCAATCAGGCTTTCTACACCACCCAGGCTGGTAGCACGGGTAAATAGCTGTAATTTATTAATAACATTATGAGTATCTTCTTCATTACCTTTAACTATAAATGACAACATGCCACCAAATGCCAGCATTTGTTGTTTAGCAATGCCATGTTGCGGGTGCGATGTTAGTCCAGGATACATTACCCGTTCAACCGCCGGATGCTGATCTAAATATTCTGCCAGCAATTGCGCGTTATGCACATGGCCTTTAACCCGGTACGGCAGCGTTTTGATGCTTCGCACTAACATATAGCAATCCATTGGGGAGGGGATGGCGCCACCCATTTCCTGTACTTGGCGTATTTTTTGCCACCAGTCGCTTTTTTCGGCAGTAATTAGTGCGCCGCCCATCAAATCACTGTGGCCACCAAAATATTTAGTTGCCGAATGCATTACCATATCGGCTCCAAGTGCAATTGGCTGTTGGCATATAGGTGTGGCAAAAGTATTATCACAAACAACCTTAATATCATGAGTCTTGGCTATAGCTACCACAGTTTTAATGTCTGTTATTTTAAGCAGTGGGTTTGATGGGGTTTCAAGCCATATTAAACCGGTTTCGGGTTGTATATGCTGCTGTAAAACATCAATATCATTAACATCAATAAAATCAAGGGTTAAAATACCTGCAAACAGATTTTTAAGCTGATTACGTAAGCCGTGGTACATATCGTCGGGTGCAATAATGTGCGTACCAGGCGACAGTGATTGAAATACTGCCATACCCGCTGCATTACCCGATGAAAAAGAAGCAGCGTCAACGCCATTCTCCAGTTTGGCCAGCACACTTTCTAACGAAGCACGGTTAGGGTTTGATGAACGGCTGTAGATATGACCTCCCGGAAAATCGCCGTTAAGTCCGCGTTCAAATGTGGTAGATAATATGATAGGTTGTATTACAGCCCTTGATGATTCATCTGTATGATTGCCCGCGTGTATAGCTATAGTTTCTGTTTTCATTGGATGTAGGATATTTGGCCAAATTAAACAAGATTATTTTAGATAGGGTGTCGCAGCGCAGATAATTTTTGCGTAATATTTAAAAAAACCTTGATCATGAAGACCTTATATCTCCCGCTCATTACTATTCTGCTTTTCGTAAGCAGTTGCAAAAAAGATGGTATAGTTAAGGAAAATGACCTTAACAAAAGTTACCAAACCTGGTTAAGTTATAAAAGCAATATCCATAATTCATACAGTTATACACAATATTATGGCTCAGTTTTCGGTTATGGCACCGAAATAAAAACCGGTATAAAAGATGGTAAATTCATTTCAAGGGATTTGGTTCTGATAAGATACCATTCGGATGGCAGTAATAAAAAGGATACGCTTAAGCAGTGGCATGAAGATGCGACTAACCTCAATACGCATGGGATAGAGGCCGGTGATTTGCTTACCATAGATGATATTTATGAACGATCACGTACGGTGTGGTTAAAGGCCGATACTAAAAGCAACCAGGTTATTTTTGAAGCTAATAATAAAGGAGTAATATCAAGTTGTGGTTATATTCCTAATGGGTGTCAGGACGATTGCTTTAATGGCATAAAAATTACGTCTATTATTCCACTGTAAATTTAATGTCATTACTAACGCCTGATTATTGTAATGAGTAGGTTATAAGGCTTAGTGTTGCGCTTTTTATTACATTTGCGCAAAGTTTTTTTCAATGGAAGCTGAAGGTAATTTACAGTTATTATTGCAAAATCCGGATCTATCCGCTGATTTAAAGCATATTGCCGAAAAAGTACTCAACAATAAGCGTATTAGTTTTGATGAAGGTGTTGTGCTGTATGAGCAGGGCGATCTGGGTTATCTGGGCGTTTTGGCTAACTACATTCGCGAAAAAAAGCATGGTGATAAAACCTACTTCAATCGTAACTTTCATATCGAGCCTACCAATCTTTGCGTTTATGACTGCAAGTTTTGCTCTTATTCACGCTTGCTGAAGCAAAAGGCGGAAGGCTGGGAGTATACTATGGACGAGATGTTCAAGATGGTTACCAAGTATGATGGCGAACCGGTTACCGAAGTGCATATTGTAGGCGGTGTTTTACCGCAGTATGATGTGCCTTTTTACCAGGAGTTTTTTAGTCGCATACGCGCGCACCGCCCTGAACTGCATATAAAGGCTTTAACGCCGGTTGAATATCATTACATATTTAAAAAAGCTAAAATTGATTACGCAACAGGCATGCGCCTGATGCAGGAAGCCGGTTTGGATTCTATCCCGGGTGGTGGCGCCGAGATTTTTCACCAGGAGGTGCGGGACCTTATCGCCAAAGATAAATGTACTGCAGATCAGTGGCTGGATATTCATGAAGAATGGCACAAGTTAGGTGGCCGTTCAAATGCCACGATGCTGTACGGGCATATTGAAAAGTTCTGGCACCGGGTTGATCATATGGAACGTTTACGCCAGCTACAGGATAAAACCGGGGGCTTCCAGGCGTTTATTCCGCTTAAATTCCGTAACCAGGATAACCAAATGTCGCATGTGCCGGAATCAACTGTGATTGAAGATCTGCGTAACTATGCTATATCACGTATTTACCTGGATAATTTTGATCATATTAAGGCCTATTGGGCTATGATCAGCAGAAATACTGCCCAGCTTTCTTTAAACTTTGGTGTTGATGATATTGATGGCACGCTTGATGATACCACCAAAATATATTCAATGGCCGGAGCCGAAGAGCAGCATCCGGGCATGAGCACCAAGCAATTGGTAGAGCTGATCAAAAATGTAGGAAGGCAAGCCATTGAACGCGATACCCTATATAATGTAGTTACCGATTTTACAAATTTTGAATTTCCAGAAGAAAGCAAGCCAAAGTACTATAAATTGCCGGTCATAAATTAAGCTGGAAAATGCTTAAAGCTGAAGACTCAAAGCCCAAGGCCGATTTGCTATGAGCTTTAAGCCCTGGGCTTTTTGCTTTACGCTTACAAAAAGAATGATAGAAAAAACCTTATATATTGTACGGCACGGCCAAACAGAACTTAACCGTCAGGGTATAGTTCAGGGTCGTGGGATGGATACTGATTTAAATGACGAAGGGAGTAAACAAGCCTCACTGTTTTATGAGACATACAAAGCCGTGCCTTTTGATAAAATTTATATATCAGCATTAAAACGTACACAGCAAAGTGTTCAGCCTTTTATCGACCTGGGTATCCCTTATCAAAAATTATCGGGCCTTGATGAGCTGGCTTGGGGAATACACGAAGGGCAGCCAAGCACTACGCAAAATAAGGCTGCTTTTTTACAAATTATGCGCGATTGGCTCGACGGCCGGTTAGACAGCAAGTTTGAAGGTGGTGAAAGCCCCAATGAGGTAGAGATCCGTGAGCGTGAAGCATTGGACGTGATCATGAGCCACTCCGAAGAAAAAAATGTATTAATATGTATGCATGGCCGTGCCATGCGTTTATTACTGTGTATACTTAGTGGCTTACCCCTTACCGCTATGGAGACTTTTCCGCACCAAAACCTGGTTTTGTACAAGGTGGAATATGATGGTGAAAAATTTGAGATCACCGATTTTAATAATGCCGAACATTTAAAACAACAATCCTGAAAGAGAGCGTTTCTGTGAATAAAATACGAATATCAGCTGTAAGCTACACGAACACCAAACCCTTTATATACGGCATAGAACATAGTGGAATATTAGACAAAATTGAATTGAGCCTGGATATGCCGTCAGACTGTGCTCAAAAACTGATTGATGATGTGGTTGATATCGGGTTGATCCCGGTAGCCGCTACCCTGAACCTGCCTCATTGGGAAATAGTATCTGATTATTGCATTGGCGCCGTTGGCGCTGTAAATTCCGTTTTTATTTTCAGCAATTGTGATGTTAAGGATATAAAATACCTGCAACTTGATCCGGAATCTCGCTCATCAAATAATTTGGGACTTGTACTACTGAAAAACTATTGGAAAGTTAGTCCTGAATTGATCAGGAATGCTCCGGATTACTCGCACTCTACCGAAGCCAATACCGCTTTTGTGCAAATAGGCGACCGTACCTTTGGTAAAAAAGAGCAATACAAATATGTATATGACCTTGCCGAGGAGTGGCAAAAGTTTACTGGTCTTCCCTTTATGTTTGCCGGCTGGATTGCTAATAAGCCCATCCCTCAGGATTTTATGGATGAGTTTAACGCGGCACTTAAATATGGCCTCGATCACCGTGCTGAGTTATTTGAAGAATTGCCTATGCGTGATGATTTTGATTTGCAGGATTATCTGATGCATAAAATAGATTTTGATTTAACAGCAGATAAAAAGAAAGCACTTTATATGTTTTTGGATTATATAAAGACGCTATAATTAATAGCAACCACTTTAAAAAGAGACGCTTAGTGCGTCTCTTTTTGTTTATACAGATTTAATTTTTAAAACCTTATTGTATAAAATACATTGGTTATATTGAAACATTTAAATCTGTAATAAATGAACCCATCACCAACATTAAAAGGACAGGCCGCCCTGGTTACCGGCGGAGATAGTGGTATTGGCAAAGGCGTAGCCCTTGCATTAGCTGCTGCCGGCGCGAAAGTAGTTGTCAATTTTGCACATAACCAGGCTGCTGCTGAAGCAACCGTGAATGAAATAACAGCCGCGGGCGGAGAAACTATTGCTGTTCAGGCTGATGTAAGCCAGGAAAGCGAAGTAAAGGCCATGTTTGCCCAGATGTATGCTAAATATGGCACTATCGATATTTTAATAAATAATGCTGGCTTACAAAAAGATTCCAAATTTATTGATATGACGCTGGAAGACTGGAATACGGTGATCGGTATTAACCTTACCGGTCAGTTTTTATGTGCAAGGGAAGCGGCGCGTGAGTTTATACGTAGGGGTGTAGTTGATGGGTTAAGCCGTGCAGCAGGTAAAATCATATGTATGAGTAGTGTGCATGAGGTTATTCCCTGGGCTGGTCACGTTAATTACGCGGCCAGTAAGGGCGGTATTAGTATGTTTATGAAAAGTATAGCACAGGAATTAGCTCCGCATAAAATAAGGGTAATGGGTATTGGGCCCGGCGCTATACAAACACCTATCAATAAAGCGGCATGGGATACCCCGGAAGCATTAAACAATTTGCTCACGCTTATACCTTACAACCGGATAGGCGTACCCGGAGATATTGGAAAACTTGCTACCTGGCTTGCATCTGACGAGGCTGATTACATTACCGGCATCACTATTTTTATGGATGGCGGCATGACTTTGTATCCGGGCTTTGCGGATAATGGTTAAATTAAGGTTAAAATGGTGTGAAAAATCGGTTTAGCAGAACGCAAACCGATTTTTTTGTGTCTTTTAAATTGATGATATTGTAAATTATACACTAAGTAGTTTATTAAAATTTAAATTTTTTATTATAAAACTCATATAATTATTAAATATTCATAAAAGTTAAATTTTATTTGTCAGATTGCTAATCTTGCCATACTTTTGTTATGGATTTAAAATTTAAAACAACATGAAAAAGATATTTTTAACAACCGCAATTGCCGCTTTATTAAGTGTTAATGTATTTGCTGCCGATGGCGCTAAAAAAGTAGATGGTGGAACTAATGTTTCTTACATCGCTTTACACGGTTTCACAATTGATTTTGCTGATGCAAAAGACGTTACCTGGAATGTAACTAAAAACACTCAAAAAGCTACCTTTACTGTTGATGGCGTTAAAAAGACAGCTTTCTACAACCTTAACGGTGAGTACTTAGGTGTAACTCAAAGAGTTGACGAAAAAGCTATCCCAGCTAAAACCTTAAAACAAATTGCAAAAGATTACAAAGGTTACAATGTAGGTGAAGTTATTGTTTACCAAGCTAATACTGATTTAAACGATAGCATTGATGAAACTTCATACTTTGTTGATCTTAAAAATGATACTCACGAAGTATTGGTAAGAATCACTCAGCAAGGTAACCTGGAGTTTTTCCAACAAGTAAGATAATTCTTATAAAGTTTTCATAAAAAAGCCCTCCTGATATTCAGGAGGGCTTTTTTTATATTCAAAAAATCAAGATTTCTTAGCTTATTACTACCAGCAGGCAAACAAATTGGCTGTTTTTACCTTTATTAATAAGTATATAATTATTAATATAAAGTAATAACATGTCTAAGACCATCATTGTTTCTAACCGGTTACCAGTTAAAATTTCAAAAGCAGATAACGAATATATTTTATCACCAAGCGAAGGAGGTTTAGCTACCGGTTTAGGTTCAATATATAAACAAGGTGATAATGTGTGGATCGGTTGGCCCGGAATTGAGGTTACCGATCAAGAAGATAAAGACCACGTTCAGCATCAATTAAAAGAATTAAGCCTTATTCCTGTATTTCTCGATCAGGAAGAGATCAATCAGTATTACGAGGGCTTCTCTAACGAGGTATTATGGCCGGTTTTTCATTACTATGCCTCTACTTACGCAAACTATAAGCAATCAAACTGGGATTATTACCAGGCTGTGAATCAAAAGTTCCGGGATATTATTTTAAGCGTTGCCGAGCCTGGCGATATTATCTGGATACATGATTACCAATTGCTATTGCTACCCGGTTTGGTGCGTCAGGAACTTCCGGATGTTTCTATCGGATTTTTCCTGCATATACCATTCCCTTCACACGAAATGTTCAGGCTTATTCCCTGGCGGTCAGAACTATTGGAAGGTATGTTAGGGGCCGATCTTATTGGCTTGCATACGTTTGATGATGTACGCCATTTTTTAGGTGCAGCAACCCGTATTTTACCGGTAAACAGTTCGTCAAATATCATTACGATGGACGATCGGTCAATAGTAGTTGAGTCATTCCCAATGGGGATTGATGAAAGAAAATACGCGACTTTACCCTTACAGGCCGATGTTCAGGAACAGGTTGAACTGATCAGAAACAATTTTAAGGATAATAAATTGATCCTGTCTATCGACAGGCTTGATTATAGTAAGGGAATTCTGCAACGCTTGCAGGCTTTTGAACTCATGTTGCAGCTATGTCCTGAATGTATCGAAAAAATAGCGCTTTATATGATCGTGGTACCTTCGCGTGACACCGTTCCGCAGTATGCTCACTTGCGCGATGAGATTGATAAAAAGGTGGGGAATATCAATTCCATATACCGAACAATGGATTGGACTCCTATACATTATTACTACCGTTCATTCCCGATCGAGATGCTTTCGGCATTATATTACACCGCTGATGTTTGTTTAGTAACCCCCATGCGCGATGGCATGAATTTGGTAAGCAAAGAGTATGTGGCAAGTAGAATTAATAATGATGGAGTGTTGATTATGAGCGAAATGGCTGGATCATCTAAAGAATTAATTGACGCCATTATTGTTAATCCTAATAACACCGGAGAGGTTTGTCGGGCCATTTTGCAAGCCATTAAAATGCCACTTGAAGAACAAAAAAGGAGGATGGCTCCAATGCGTCAGTTGGTGGCCAAATTTAATATATCGCACTGGGTTAAAATTTTCATGGATCGTTTAAAAGAGGTTAAACTCATGCAGCGATCTATGCAGGCCCGCCACGTGAGCATGACTACCGAGCAATCTATAGTAAACCGGTACATTAAAACAAAAAAACGGATCATCTTTTTAGATTATGACGGAACGCTGGTAAACTTTAAATCCGACATTGACCAAGCCAGCCCAGATAAAGAATTGTATCAAATAATAAACAAACTGGTAGAAGATCCTGCCAATCAGGTAGTACTGATTAGTGGCCGTAAGCATGAAAATCTGGATGAATGGTTCAGCGATACGGATATGTACCTTATTGCCGAACATGGTTCATGGTTTAAAAAGCAAAATACCTCATGGCATAAAATACCGGGATTATCTGATCAGTGGAAACATGATATTTATCCGATCCTGGAAACCTACGTTGATCGCACTCCGGGCTCGTTTATTGAAGAGAAAACCTACTCATTAGTTTGGCATTATCGTAAGGCGCCGAGTGGCTTAGGCGAGCTTAGAGCGAGCGAGCTGATGAATAACCTGAAATATCTGGCCAGTGATAAAGGTTTACAGCTACTGGCTGGGGATAAGGTGCTGGAAGTAAAGAATATGGATATTAATAAAGGAAAAGCTGCTTTAACTTTAACAGAAGGCAAAGATTACGACTTTATTATTGCCTTTGGCGATGACTACACCGATGAGGATATATTTAGAGCGTTACCAGAAAGTGCAATAACTATCAAAGTAGGCAGCAATTTATCTGCTGCCAAGTTTTATCTGCGTAACCCTACAGAGGTGCGTAAGTTGTTAACCAGTTTTGCTAAAAACACAACTCAGGAACCTGTATTATAAGGGTATATAACCAAAACAAAAGGGCAGTATTAACACCGCCCTTTTGTTTGCTATTATTCAAGGAGTGATATTATAAAAACACCGGCCTGTCTAACTTCATAGCTATACGGTACGCTGCATTCATCAAACCTACGTGACTATAGGCCTGAGGGAAATTACCCCATTGACTTCCGGTTTCTTCATCAACATCCTCACTAAATAATAGCAGGTGATTGGAATATTGCAGCAGATTGGCAAACTCGCGCTGGGCATCATCAAGGCGGCCAACACTGGCCAGCGCCTCTACATACCAAAAGGCGCAGATCAGAAAAGTTGTTTTGGGTTTACCAAAATCATCGGTATATAAATATCTGTAAAATAATCCGTTAGGGGTTTTTAGTTCTTTTTCCAGTGCAAGTAAATGATTCTTAGCTCTTTCTGATGCAGGGTCAAGGTAATTCATCATGATCAACTGTAGTGTGCTCGCATCAAGGTTAGGGCTACCGGCAGAGTTGGTATAAACTTTTCTGACCGGGTCATAGCAGCTTTCAATATGCGCGGCTGCACGTTCTTTCAGAGAAATGGCCCGGTCAATAAGTTCCTGGTTTTCAATAGTGCGTGCCATTTTTTCGGCTGCCGAAGCGCCTGCCCACTGAAACAAATTACTATAACAGTGTATATTGGCCATGTTCCTGAACTCCCATATACCTGCATCTTTTTCGTCTATGGTATGCTCCATTTTCTTTAGCAAAAATTCTATCCATTTTACCGAGTCTTTTCGCTCTGAAAAAACAAAACGGTGATCTGTATACAGTGGGAGCAGGGATATCATTACCTGGCCATAAATATCATTCTGAATATGCTCATACGCCTGGTTACCAATACGTACCGGCTGATTATTCATATAACCATCAAGATCGGTAAGTATTTGTTCTACCAGATCTTTTTTGCCGGTTATGCCGTACAGCGGCTGATAGCGGTCGGTTTCAGAAAAGGATATATCGGTAACATAACTAAAATATTTTTCCATTTCCTCAAAATGGCCAATGTGATTTAAGGCGGTTATTACGTAGTAAGTATCGCGCAGCCAGCAGTAGCGGTAATCCCAGGTACGGCCGCTTCCCGGCGATTCTGGTAAGCTTGTGGTACTTGCCGCTATTATCGCCCCGGTATCTTCAAACTGGTGTATTTTTAAAGCCAATCCTGACCTGATCACGAAAGGCTGGTAATAAGTTGCTATAGATGAGTGTTTGATCCAGGTGCGCCAGTATTGAACGGTTTCAGACAAAAATCTTTCGGCAGTTGATACCAGCGCTGCTTCCAGTGGTTCACCGTAGGTTAGGGCCAGGTATTTAACCTCATTCAGCACAAAGGCTTGTTCGTCAAAAACGTAGCTTATAGGGATATTTGTGGTAAGCCTCATGCTTTCTTCGCCGCCCAGGTATTGGATATGGTTGCTGCCCCGGTTAACATTTAGCTTTACCGCGCCGTATTCTGACACCGGCTCACATTTAACAATAACCCTTGGCGAACCCTCAATAGCCTCAATTTTCCTGAACAACATTAAAGGCTTGTAATAGCGTTGATGCTGGTAAAAGCGTGGAGCAAAGTCCGTTACTCGGTATTTACCACCGCTTTTAGGGCTAATTTCGGTTATCAGAACGTTGGTGTTTTCCAGGTAATGTTGCTGCGATGTGTATTCACCTTCAGGAAGGATCGAAAATTCGCCACCTTTCTTTTTATCCAGCAGGCCGCCAAAAATAAAGGTACTGTCAAAGCGGGGCCAGCAAAGCCAATCAACATTGGTGTTTTTATTGATGTGCGCCAAAAAAGCGCAATTGCCAATTATTCCGGTATCGTAGGTATGTCTGTCCATTAATATTTACAGTTTATTATTTATGCAAAACTGTTCAACAATAAACCCTGTGTAATGTTGGCGTCATATACAGTATATTTTTTACTAAATTTTGATTTTTTAAGTATTGCATACTAACTTAGTAGACATTTATTACATATAAAAACGAACAATCATGAGTTTAAGATTAGGCGATAAAGCCCCAAATTTTACAGCAAAAACATCAGCTGGAGACATTGATTTTTATGAATATCTTGGCGATAGCTGGGGCGTACTATTTTCTCACCCAGGCGATTATACCCCAATTTGTACTACAGAGCTTGGCAAAACCGCGGCATTGAAAGATGAGTTTGCTAAACGTAATGTTAAAGTTTTAGCATTAAGCGTTGATTCGGTAGAATCACACCACGGATGGATAAACGACATTAATGAAACACAAGGAGTTGAGGTAAATTTCCCGATCATTGCAGATGAAGACCGTAAAATATCTGAAGCCTATGATATGATCCACCCAAATGCGTCGATTAACGCAACTGTAAGGTCGTTATTTATCATCGGGCCGGATAAAGCCGTTAAGCTAATTATTACTTACCCGGCATCAACCGGCCGTAATTTCCAGGAAATTTTAAGGGTGATCGATTCTTTACAATTAACAGCCAATTATAGTGTAGCAACCCCGGCTGATTGGAAAGACGGCGAAGACGTTGTGATAGTACCGGCTGTAAAAACAGAAGACATCGCGGCCAAATTTCCAAAGGGTTATAAAGCTGTAAAACCCTATTTAAGAATAACGCCACAACCAAACAAATAATTTTATTTGGTTTATTAATTATTTTATATATTTGAAAAAGGCAGGCTTATCTATTCCTTCTGATTATTAAACCCATTTTATTTTCAGTTTGGCTTTAGTTTAATCTAACATGAATTTTTAATATGATAATATAATTATGAAAACTGGAAAAGTAAAATGGTTTAACACACAAAAAGGTTACGGTTTTATTGTTACCGATGACGGTAAAGATCTTTTTGTACACTTCAAAGACGTACAAGGCGGCGTAAATGCCATTAAAGATAATGATGAAGTTACCTACGAAGTGGAAGAAGGAAGAAAAGGATTGCAGGCAGTAAACGTAAAAAAAGTATAGTTAACCAAAGTATTAGCAAAAAACCTCTGTGTCAAGCAGAGGTTTTTTTTTGGCTTAAAATTTTTAAGTGTATATATAATTCTGCTACATTCGCCGTTTTAAACCCCTATGATAAATATGAATAATACATCAGTTTCTGAAAAACTCACAAGGAATGCTATTTTCCTTGTTCTTGTTGCCTCTCTTGGCTATTTTGTTGATATATATGATTTACTTGTTTTTTCAATAGTGCGCAAGAGCAGCCTGCATGCTATTGGTGTTTCTGATGCCGATATGTTGGCCAATGGCCAATTTATTATCAACGTACAAATGTTTGGCTTACTGTTAGGAGGCATTTTGTGGGGCGTTATTGGTGATAAATTGGGGCGTATAAAAGTGCTTTTCGGTTCCATATTGTTATACTCTGTAGCTAATTTTGCTAATGCCTATGTTACCGATGTAAATATGTATGCCTTGATCCGCTTTATTGCAGGTATAGGTCTTGCCGGTGAGTTAGGAGCTGGTATTACTCTGGTAACCGAAACCCTAAGTAAAGAGAAACGTGGCTACGGAACAATGATTGTGGCTGTAATTGGCCTGTTTGGCGCTGCAGCAGCTGTAATGGTAGCTAAACATGGTTGGCAAAATGCCTACAAAGTAGGAGGCGGGCTTGGTATACTTTTATTATTGCTTAGGATCGGAACCTTTGAATCGGGCATGTTTAAGAACGTGGAGAAATCGTCAGTATCAAAGGGCAATTTCTTTATGTTGTTTAACAATTGGGGCAGGTTCAAAAAATATATGTACTGTATTTTAATTGGCGCGCCGCTATGGTATGTAGTAGGGGTGCTGGTTACTTTTAGCCCTGAGTTTGGCGTGGCTTTAAAGGCAAAAGACGCATTGAGTGCCGGTGATGGCGTACTGTACTGCTATATAGGTATAGCTGTTGGCGATATATTTGCAGGGGTACTTTCTCAGATCACAAGGTCAAGAAAACTGACTATGGTGGTGTTTTTATTGGTTTCGATAGTGAGTGTAGCCTGTTATTTAAGTGCCGAAGGCTTAACAAGTCAACATTTTGTTTGGTTATGCTTTTTCCTGGGTTGTACTGTTGGTTATTGGGCAACCTTTGTTACCATTGCCGCCGAACAGTTTGGTACCAATATACGCGCTACAGTAACTACAACCGTTCCAAACTTTGTGCGGGGCTCACTTATCCCTATTACATTAGCGTTTAATGCGTTTAAAGGACACTACGGAATGATCACCAGTGGTTATATCATGATGGGGATACTTACGCTTATAGCGCTGCTTTCATTAAGCCAGTTGAAGGAAACCTTCGGTAAAGATCTGGATTACGCGGAGATTAGTTAAGTTTGAATTAATTATTGAATCATTTTCAATAATCCAGTAAATCAATAATTAATGATTAGTAAAGAACAAATATCGGCCGATTATCAGCTAATACAAGATGAGATATGTGCTGCTCTTGAGCAGGTTGATGGAAAAGCTAAGTTTGAGCAGGAACTGTGGGAACGTGAAGGCGGGGGTGGCGGCCGTACACGCATTATCCAAAATGGTAATATTTTTGAAAAGGGTGGTGTAAACTTTTCGGCTGTGCATGGTCAGCTTTCTGAAAATATGAAGAAAGCATTGCAGGTAGAATCGGATGATTTTTTTGCAACCGGCGTATCTATCGTGATCCACCCTAATCATCCTATGGTGCCTATCATTCACATGAATATCAGGTATTTTGAAATGCCATCATCATTTGGTGGTGAAAACAAGCCTATAAGGTGGTTTGGCGGTGGTATTGACCTTACACCTCATTACATTATTGATGATGATGCCTGGTATTTCCACAACAGCCTAAAAGCGGTATGCGATACCTATTACCATGATTTTTACCACCGGTTTAAGTTATGGGCCGATGATTATTTTTTCATCAAGCACCGTAATGAAACACGCGGCATAGGCGGCATATTTTACGACCGCTTAACGGCAAACGACGATGATTTGTCATGGGATACTATTTTTGAATTTTCAAAGGTACTTGGCCGTTCGTTTATTCCGGTATACACTGAATTGGTTGAACGTAACCGTAATAAGCAGTTCACGCCGCAACAACAGGAATGGCAATACCAACGCCGCAGCCGCTATACAGAGTTTAACCTCGTATATGATGCGGGTACTAAATTCGGACTGGAAACCAATGGTCGTATCGAATCCATACTGATGAGTTTGCCACCCACCGCCAAGTGGTTATATAACTATCAGGCAGCAGCAGGCAGCGAAGAAGAAAGAACTTTGCAGTTGCTTAAAAAAGGCATTAACTGGGCCGAATAAGCGCTATGAAAAAGACCATCTTCCCTTTTTTAATGATTGTTGTTTTATGTTCATTCATGAATGGCAATAATCCGCTTCAGGGCGTTTGGGAATATAGGGGAGGATTGGTCAACGGGAAGGTGGATGATAGTGTATCTAAGGCTTATAAATTACAGCGAACTTATGATGGATTGCATTATCAGGCCCTGGTAATTGAAAAAGGGGCAAAATCATTTGTTTACGAAAAAGGTGATTATAAATTAATTGCCGATACTTGTTTTGAAACCCAGACCTATTGCAGTCAGCCTTCTAAATTATTAGGCAAAACCGTAAAATATATTTATATAGTTAGCAAGGATACACTCAAGCTGCAAGCCACACTACCCAATGGCAATCTGATCGAAGACCATTGGGTAAAAGTTCGATAGTTTATTGGCCATCAATATCATCATTTAAGGATTATTGAACCAGTAAACTATCGTACTAATGAACCAAAAAAATGGCGCAATAATCAACTATTTTCTTAACTTCGCAGGTCGCATAAAAAACACTTTTTGCATGCGCGATTATAGAGAAGATTCCACAAATTAATAAAAATGGCCGAAGGAACAGAAAACGATAATTCATTAAGCGAAGACAGAATAATTCCAATAAATATTGATGAGGAAATGAGATCAGCCTACATTGATTATTCAATGTCGGTGATTGTTTCCAGGGCATTACCCGATGTCCGCGACGGTTTAAAACCCGTTCACAGGCGTGTGTTATACGGCATGCTTGATCTGGGTTTAAATAACAATAAGCCCTATAAAAAATCGGCCCGTATCGTGGGTGAGGTAATGGGTAAGTATCACCCGCATGGTGATAAATCTGTATACGATACGATGGTACGTATGGCCCAGGAATGGAGCCTGCGCTACCTTTTGGTTGAAGGACAGGGAAATTATGGTTCAATAGATGGCGATGAACCGGCGGCAATGCGTTATACAGAAGCTCGTTTGCAGAAACTGGCAGAAGAGATGCTGGCCGATATCAATAAAGATACCATTGATTTTCAATTAAACTTTGACGACTCTTTAGAGGAGCCAACCGTTTTACCTTCTAAATTCCCTAACCTGCTGGTTAACGGAGCATCAGGCATCGCGGTGGGTATGGCTACCAACATGGCGCCGCACAATTTGTCGGAGGTGATTGATGCTACTATCGCATTGATCGATAACCGTCAGATTGAGGTTGCCGAGTTAATGAAATACGTAAAAGGTCCTGATTTTCCTACCGGAGGTATTATTTATGGCTTTGAAGGCCCGCGCGAAGCGTTGGAAACCGGCCGTGGCCGGGTGGTGATCCGTGCCCGTGCAGAAATAGAAACTCACGGCAGCGACAGGGAACGTATTGTGGTTACTGAAGTACCTTACCAGGTAAACAAGGCGCTCATGATTGAGCGTACTGCCGAACTGGTTAACGATAAAAAACTGGAAGGAATATCTGCCATCAGAGATGAATCAAGCAGGGAAGGTATCCGTATAGTTTATGAAATTAAACGGGAAGCCAATGCAGCTATTGTATTAAACAACCTGTTTAAATATACAGCCTTACAAACTTCATTCAGTGTAAATAATATCGCGTTGGTTAATGGCCGCCCGATGATGCTGAACCTGAAAGATCTGATACATCATTTTGTTGAGCACAGGCACGAAGTAGTTATACGCCGTACCAAATATGAACTGAACGAAGCCGAAAAACGCGCACACATATTAGAAGGCTTGTTGATAGCCCTTGATCATTTGGATGAGGTTATCCGCCTGATCCGTGCATCACAAACGCCTGATGAGGCCAGGGAAGGCTTAATGAACCAATTTGGTTTAAGTGATATTCAGGCCCGTGCTATATTGGATATGACGCTGCGCCGGTTAACCGGACTTGAACGCGATAAGATCAAGGATGAGTATGCCGAATTAATGAAGTTGATTGAGCACTTAAAAGCAATTTTAGCTGACGAAGGACTGAGGATGCAGATCATTAAGGATGAGCTTTCAGAAATTAAAGATAAATACGGTGATGAGCGCCGTACCGAAATGGTTCACTCATCTGCCGAAATGCAAACGGAAGACTTTATTGAAGACGAAGACGTAGTAATCACCATATCACGTGAGGGCTACATCAAACGTACACCGTTAACAGAATATCGTCGTCAGGGCAGGGGTGGTAAAGGCGCTATCGGCAGCAACAGCCGCGATGAGGATTTTATTGAACACTTGCTGGTTGCCTCAAATCATAACTACATGCTGTTCTTTACCGAGTCGGGGCAATGTTACTGGCTCAGGGTATTTGAAATTCCGGAAGGCACACGCACCTCAAAAGGCCGGGCTATCCAGAACATCATCAATATTCCAAAAGAAGAAAACATTAAGGCATACATCAAACTGATTAGCCTTAAAGATCAGAACTACCTGGAGAATAACTTCATTATCATGTGTACCAAAAAAGGTACCATCAAAAAGACCTCACTTGAGGCTTATTCCCGTCCGCGTGCTAATGGTATCAATGCTATTAACATTAATGAGGGCGATTCATTACTGGAAGCAACCTTAACTACAGGCAGCAGCGAAATTGTAATGGCGCTGCAATCGGGTAGGGCCATTCGCTTTAACGAATCAAACGTTAGGCCGATGGGACGTACTGCTACCGGTGTGCGTGGTATTACGCTTGACAGTGATAATGATGAAGTGGTAGGTATGATCAGTATTGATGACGCAGAAACAACAGTTTTAGTAGTATCAGAAAAAGGATACGGCAAACGTACCGATATTGACGACTACAGGGTTACCAATCGCGGTGGTAAAGGTGTAAAAACTTTAAATATTACTGAAAAAACCGGAAACCTTGTTGCCA
>NZ_JBCECK010000094.1:0-20919 GCF_039207105.1 Mucilaginibacter sp. | reverse complement strand
AGAAGAAATGGTTGAAAAAATTGCTGCCGGTAAACTGAACAAGTTTTATAAAGACTCAACCCTGTTAAATCAGGAGTTTGTGAAAGATTCATCTAAGAACGTTTCACAATTCCTTGACTCGGTTTCAAAGGGCCTTACAGTAACAGCCTTTAAGCGAGTAGCTTTAGGAGCTTAATATTAAATCCCCCTCGTATTAACGAGGGGGATTTTTTTTGCAATGTTGTTTCGATAAAGTCATGCCATTGCGTGGTGGAACGACGAAGCAATCGCATATTATACAGAGCGGTCAGCATGGTTTAAAACTTATCCTGTAAGGTTGCCACGCTTCGCTTGCAATGACACGTTGGTTAAATATAATTACTATGATAACAGCGCTTCACAATTTTAAACTTATTTCTGGTGGCAACATCACCGGGGGCAAAGCCGTTTTAATATCAGGCAGCCAAATCATCGATGTAATTTCTGATAATGATATTCCACAGGATGCTGAAAAGGTAGATCTGGAAGGTGCATACCTTGCACCCGGATTTATTGACCTGCAAATTTACGGCAGCGGCGGGCAGCTATTTGCAGGTACTCCTACCGTTGCAGCATTGAAACAACTGGAAGATGATCTGTTGGATCAGGGAACTATTGGTGTTTTTGCTACTATTGGTACTAATACTAATGATATTGTTGAAACCGGGATTGAGGCTGCTAAAGCCTTCCGTCCTCAAAGCAGAGGCGCTTTCTGGGGTTTACACCTGGAAGGTCCGTACTTAAACCCGGCTAAAAAAGGTGCACACCCGGAAAAGTTTATTAAAAAGGCGACCCTGACCGAAGTAAAAGGCTGGGTTGAAAGTGCCGACGGTGTTATTAAAATGATCACCATAGCACCAGAGTTGCAAGATCAGGAAGTAATAGATTATCTGCATAACCAGGGTATTATTATTTCATCGGGACACAGTAATGCCACTTATGCTGAAGGTAAAGCATTTTTAAACAAGCCGATCCCTGCGGTAACACACCTGTTTAATGCTATGCCGCAAATGCACCATCGCGAACCGGGTTATATCCTTGCCATATTTGAGGAAAGGCCATATACCAGTATTGTTGCTGATGGTAACCATGTGGATTGGCCAATGATCAGGCTGGCTAAACGCGAACTGGGCGATAAATTATTTTTAATTACTGATGCCGTGACCTCGACTAATGAAGGTGCGTATCAACATCGCTTAGAAGGTGATAAATATGTAATGCCCGACGGTACGCTAAGCGGTTCAAGCTTAACTATGCTAAAAGCCGTTGAAAACTGCGTTAAAAAAGTGGGTATTGATTTGGCTGAAGCTGTAAATATGGCATCACTATATCCGGCTGAGCTGGCAAAACAAAGCAAAAAAGGAAAAGTTGAGAAAGGCTTTGATGCCGATCTGATTATCTTTAACGCCGATTTTGAGGTTAAAGGCACTATTTTAAAAGGCGATTTTTTAGTGAAAACTAATTCGCTTTAATTAAAGCGAGCTTCATTAATCACCCTTTTATTTGTGAAATTCGAAAAAAATCGAGCTAATTGCTGCCTGTTTTTTTAACAAATACAACATAAAATTTTAACACTGGCTTTTATTATTTATTTTTGGCGAACTACTCCCGATATGGACAAAGCTTTATCAATTCATGATACACACGCAAGCGAGTTCTATCTATTTCTATTTATAACAAATCACACCCAATGAAATACAAAAGAATCTTACTAAAACTTTCGGGCGAATCGCTCATGGGCACCAGGCAATATGGTATTGATAACAATCAGGTTTTACAATATGCCCATGATATTAAAAACGTATATGATGCAGGTATTGAAATTGCGATTGTAGTTGGTGGCGGTAATATTTTCAGAGGATTAAGTGCCGAAAAATCAGGTATGGAGCGCGCTCAGGCCGATTACATGGGTATGCTGGCAACCGTAATTAACTGTATGGCACTTCAAAATGCGTTAGAGAGCATCGGTGTGGAAACACGCCTGCAATCGGCCATTAAAATGGAGCAGATCTGTGAGCCTTATATCCGTCGTCGTGCCATGCACCACTTAGAGGTTGGTAAAATTGTAATATTTGGTGCCGGTACTGGTAACCCTTATTTTACTACCGATACAGCTGCTTCCCTGCGTGCAATTGAAATTAAAGCCGATGTGGTACTAAAAGGTACCCGTGTGGATGGTATTTATACAGCAGATCCTGAAAAAGACCCCTCTGCTACCCGTTATGATGAAATATCATTTCAGGAAGTGTATGATCGGGGCCTTAACGTAATGGACATGACCGCTATTACCCTGTGCCGCGAAAACAAATTGCCTATCATTGTATTTGATATGAACGAGCCAGGCAACTTTATGAAAATAGCCAAAGGTGAAGATATAGGTACGCTGGTACGCTAATCAACTGTACTGAAATAAAAATTCAATAAACTATCCCAACAAAAAAGGCCGCTAAATTTAGCGGCCTTTTTTGTTGGGGGCAAAATCCTCTATTTAGTTTCTTTCAGTTGTTTAATAGCATCCTCGGCAACGGTTACTGATTGTGTATCATGCAATGCTGTACGCTGGGTTTCAATATTCTGCATAACTTGGGTAACAAATTCGTCGGCACCATACATTTTGTATTTGATACCAAACGCTTTAAGTTCATTTATACCTTGCTGCGCATATTCAGGCTTATCAACATGGCCGGTCATTTCGGCAAATTTTCGAACGTTGTTGAATTTAACTTGTATAGTGCTGTTTTTAAATGTTTCCAATATAAATGGCCATTGCTCTGCACCTCCGCTTGTAGCGTAGATATTAAAGATCGCGTCAGAAAGGGCTCCTTTATTATCTTTTTCAAAGCCTTTAGCCAATGTTAATGCCTGGGCTGGCTCTAACTCGTTAATGCCTGTTAAAGCTGCTCCTTGTACAGCATATGACTCGCTGGTAAGCGCTTGCTTGAACAAGGTTAAATTACCTGCCAACTTAAGTTTCCCTAAAGCAGTAATAGCAGCGGCACGGGCCAATGTATTATCGTCTGTTTGTGCCAGTGAGGTTAGTACAGGCAATGCTGCATTGCGTACATCATCATTGGTAAGATTTAAGGCTTTGATGGCTTTAATACGCAGACCATAATATTTATCTTTTAAAGCCGCGATGATTATTTTTTGATTAGGCTGTTCTTTTTGATTGGCAGCAGCTGCTTCAATGGCTTCAAACCTGTCCATGTATAACGGTGCGTTAAAATACTGGTAAACAAACTCGTCTATAGATTTATTGTCGGTTTTTTTAGCCAGTAATATTTTATCACCATCCACATTTACCAGGTCGGGTTTAGCAGCTAACTGAAAAGTTAAAGTATCGGCCTTGTCATTCATCCAAATTTTGTGACGTTCTTTTTTACCGCCTGCATAAATATCAATGGCCATTGGTAATTTAAAGGTTTGACCATCCTGACTTTGTTGCAGATAAACGGTTTGGGTTTTGGTAGCATCATCCCATTTGTAGCTGATGTTTAACACCGGGTGGCCCGCCCCGTAATACCATTGGTTAAAATACCAGTTAAGGTCAAGGCCGCTGGCTTCTTCCAGGGCCAGGCGTAATTGCTGTGCCTCACCATTTTTAAACGCATTGGTTTTCAGGTAAATATTCAGGCCCTTGAAAAACGCGGCATCACCCAAATAGTTGCGCAGCATATTTAAAATACGACCGCCTTTTTGATAGGTAACCACATCAAAAACATCTTCTTTATCAGCATAATGAAAACGCACAAGGTCTTTGGTTTTAGCATCACCGTTTCTGAAATAACTCAGCATATCATCATGGTTATGCTCATCGCCGGCATCTTTACCATATTTATGCTCTGCCCAAAGGGTTTCGCTAAAATTGGCAAATGATTCATTTACGGTTAAATTACTCCAGCTTTCGGCTGTTACATAATCGCCAAACCACTGGTGAAATAGCTCATGTACGATAGTGCTGCGGCCATTGTTAAAATAAGCATCTATTAACTCACGGTGAGTGGCCTGTACATATTCGCCATGTAGGGTGGCTGTGGTATTTTCCATAGCTCCGCTCACATAATCGCGGGCTACAATTTGTGAGTATTTATTCCACGGATAATCAACACCCAGGGTTTTAGAGTAAAACTCCATTACCTCAGGAGTAAAGCCAAATATTTCTTTAGCATAAGGAGCATATTTCGGCTCCAGGTAATAATTTACCTCTTTGTCGCGCCATTTATCCTTGTAAATTTTAAAATCGCCAACGGCCATCATAAACAGGTATGGCGAGTGCGGCAGCTCCATCTTCCAGGTATCGGTACGGGTGCCGTCGGTATTAGTTTTTTGCGATGCCAGTCTGCCGTTTGATAGGGTGACGTATTTGGCGGGTACGGTCATGCTTATCTCTTCAGTAGTTTTCTGGCTTGGCTTGTCAATGGTTGGGAACCATGCCGATGAACTTTCAGTTTCACCCTGCGTCCATATCTGGGTAGGCTTATCTTTTTCGGTACCGTCTGGGTTTATGAAATACAGGCCTTTGGCATCATTAATAGCCGCGCTGCCCTTTTGTTTCAGCTCATTGGGTTTAGCGGTATAGTCAATATAAACGGTATAGTTTTCATTGTTTTGATAAACCTTATCCAGCTTAATGGCAACCGACAGACTATCCAGGTAAGTAAATTTAAGTGGTATATTTTTACCATTTTTTACTATTGATATATTTTTAAGATCCATGCCTTTGGCATCAAGCCTTAAGCTATCGGTTGGATAAAAGTGTGGTTTTAAAGTAACCCATTCTTTACCGTACATATAGCGTTTCTTATAATCAAAACGCACATCAAGTTTTGTATGCACCAGATCGTTGATCTTAGGCGGTACTGCACGATAAATTTTTAATGCCGGGTTTTCTGGTTGAGGCGCTTCCTGCGCATAAGACGAGGTAATTGCTGCTGTTAACACGCACGATAACAGTAGCTTCGGAAAATACTTCAGATCAGTCATACGCAATTATAGTATTTTGCTTTGTAATAAAATGTGTGGTATTCACAATTTGTATTATCAAGGATGAGCAAATTAAAATACATTTATGTTACCTACCCTGAATGTTTATGATGAAACCGGACACCAATTGTACGAATACGAACGGTTTAGTATTTGATTTATTTGTAATTATCAATAAATGAGGTGTTTATAAAATTGGCATGCATGTTATTATATGGTGGTGTTAAATGATGCTTTGCTAACGGATTTAAAAATTACCCCAGATGATCAAGAATTATTTAAAAATAGCTATCAGACAGTTACGCAAACAAAAAATGTATGCGGCCATAAAAATTGGCGGCTTTGCGCTTAGTATTGCGGCCTGCCTGTTAATTGCCTTATATATTCATAATGAACTTAGCTTTGATAAGCATTATCCGGATGGAAATAACATATACCGGATTGTTGGCGCATATCATGTGGATGGATTTGATGGAAAAGGCGTTGATTGGCCTGCTGTAATGGGGCGTACAGTTAAAGCTGATTTTCCGGAAGTTCAGAATTTTGGAAGACTGATGCCGAATTCGTTGTTCCGGGGTGCCGGGAGCAACGAGTTAAAGCGTGCGGACGCTGTGGAAGATACCCATGAAGAGGGATTTGCTTATGCCGATCAGTCGTTACTTGATATATTGAAACTGCCTATGGTTTATGGCGACAGAACGCACGCGCTTGCTGAGCCTTTTACTATGGTGATATCTAAAAGCAAAGCCGATAAATATTTCCCAGGTCAAAACCCTGTTGGTAAGGTTATGTATCTTAATAATGACAAAAGCAAGCCATATAAAATTGGCGGCGTTATGCAGGATATATCTAAAACCACGCACCTGAATTATGATTTTTTACTAACACTTACAGGCGTTCAATTTTGGGATGGGGAGCAAACCACATGGGGGGCGAGTAACTATAGTGTTTATCTTTTGTTGAAGCCCGGGGTTGATGTGAAGACGCTGCAGAAAAAGATCAGTGATGGGATAATTAAAAATTATTACATACCTGATATGTTAAAGAATGGGGATAAAAACGCGTCAATAATTGCAGGTGCACTAAAAATGTATCTACAGAATATCCAAAACATCAACCTGTATTCGTATGATATACATGATGGAATGCAGCATGGTGATATTAGGTTTATTTGGTTGTTTGGCGCGGTAGCAGTCTTTATTTTATTTATAGCGTGTATCAATTTTATTAACCTGTCAACAGCAAAATCTGCCAACAGGGCAAAGGAAGTTGGTTTACGCAAGGTAGTAGGTTCTCAGCGAAGTGGGCTAATCAGTCAATTTTTAACCGAATCATTATTATATAGTTTTTTCTCTTTTTTAGTTGGGTTGGTATTGGCTGCTGTATTGCTTCCTTATTTTAATACACTGGCATCAAAATCACTTGCTATGCCCTGGCTGCAATGGTGGTTTATACCGATTATATTGATATCGGCAGTTTTAATTGGCGTGCTTGCCGGCATTTATCCAGCGTTTTACCTTTCAGGGTTTAAACCGGCCGAGGTATTAAAGGGTAAACTAAGTATAGGCAGTAAAAGCTCGGTGCTAAGGAACGGCTTGGTAGTATTCCAGTTTACTACATCTATTATTCTGATCATCAGCACGGTTGTTATATACAACCAGATGCAATTTATCCTGAATAAAAAAGTGGGCTTTGAAAAAGATCAGGTAGTAATGATACAAGGCACCAATACTTTGGATAATGAGGTAACGAGCTTTAAAAATGAGCTATTAAAATTATCGTCGGTACAAAGCGCGTCTATCAGTGATTTTTTGCCTGTATCGGGCACCAAGCGAAATGGTAATGAGTTTCATAACGAAGGTAAGGAAAAGATAGAGGCAGGCATTGGTAGCCAGTTTTGGGATGTGGATGCCGATTACATCAAAACATTCGGGATGAAAATAATAGCAGGCCGCAACTTTGACCCAAGCCTGAAAACCGATTCGCAAGCCGTCATTATCAATCAAAGCCTGGCTAAAAAGCTCAATCTGACAAATCCCATTGGTAAGCGAATTACCAATTATGGTGCGCCAAGATTGATAATAGGTATGGTACAGGACTTTAATTTTGAATCGCTCCGGGATGGGATAGATCCGTTGGTGATGCATTTGAGTAATAGTAATTCTATTGTATCGGTAAAAATAAAGTCGGGTAATGTAGAGAATACGCTGGCTCAGATCACAAAAACCTGGAAGAATTTTTCGCCTAACCAACCCATTCGCTATACTTTTATGGATGAGCGTTTTGCCAGCATGTATGCCGATGTACAGCGTATGGGCCGCATATTTACCAGTTTTGCCATATTGGCTATCTGCATTGCCTGTTTGGGCTTATTCGCCCTGGCTGCTTTTATGGCCGAGCAGCGCAGTAAAGAGATTGGTATCCGTAAAGTATTAGGTGCCAGCGTAGCTAATATCACATCCTTGCTATCCATGAATTTTATTAAGCTGGTACTCCTCGCTATTGTTATCGCATCGCCGGTGGCGTGGTGGGCAATGAACAAATGGCTGCAGGATTTTACTTACCGCATAACCATAAGCTGGTGGATGTTTACCATAGCTGCTGTAGTAGCCATAGTAATAGCCCTGGCAACGGTGAGCTATCAAAGTATTAAGGCCGCGGTGATGAACCCGGTAAAAAGTTTAAAAGCAGAATAAGCTTAAAGCCGAAGGCTTAAAGTGATAAATAAGTTACATAAAATAAAGCTTTAGGCTTTTTGCCTTTAGCTTTAAGCTACAGTACAGATATGATCAAGAACTATTTAAAAATAGCGTGGCGCAACCTGACAAAAAACAAGGTGCATACTTTTATTAATATAGCGGGCCTGTCTGTTGGCCTTACCTGTAGTTTGCTCATTTTGTTGTGGGTACAAAACGAACTGAGCATTGATCAGTACCCTAAAAATGGCGATAGGTTATATGCTGTTTACGAACGTCTTTATTATGATAATAAAACTGTAGGGCAATACGCCACTCCGGGACTTTTACCTGAAGAGTTAAAAAAGCAGATACCAGAAATAGAGGCCGCCACCGGTGTTGCTTTCGGCGAGGAAAGTACCTTTCAATTGGGCGATAAAATAGTAAAAATGAATGGTACCGATGTTGGTGCCGATTGTTTTAAAATGCTCAATATTCCTTTACTCCAAGGTAATGCTCAAACCGCCATAAACTCACCGGTGAGCCTGGCAATATCACGCAAAATGGCGGTGGCCTTTTTTGGTAGCCCGGAAGCTGCCATTGGCAAAACCATTCGTTATGAAAATAGAAAGAACTTTACGGTTACAGGTGTATTTGAGAATTTGCCCAAAACCTCATCAGAGCAGTTTGATTTTGTTAAAAATTGGGACGATTTTTTAGAAGAAAATTCCTGGGCGAAACAATGGGACAGCAACGGCCCAGGCACCATCATTATGCTGCGTGCCGATGCGGACCCTGCGAAGGTTGAAAAGAAACTAACTCACTTTTTAGATAACCTGAATACCCATCAAAAGAAGGGCACTTTTACCGAAGAGCTGGCAATGCAACGCCTTGGCGACAAGTACCTGCACAGCAATTTTGAAAATGGCAAAATTAGCGGCGGGCGTATTGAATATGTGCGCATGTTTACCATTGTAGCTGTTTTTATTTTACTCATAGCCTGTATCAATTTCATGAACCTGACTACAGCGCGCTCTGTTAAACGCTCACGCGAAATTGGCGTACGCAAGGTAGTTGGCGCCTTACGGTCAACGCTAATTAAGCAGTTTATTGGCGAATCGTTGTTGGTAACCACTTTAGCGGTATTTGTTTCGTTGATATTGTTAGTGTTATTGCTGCCGGTATTTAATCAAATTACACAAAAAGAAATAGCGTTGCCATTTAATCAGCCGCTATTTTGGCTTAAGCTGGCTGCTATAACCCTGGTAACCGGTTTAGTATCCGGTAGCTATCCGGCTTTGTTCCTGTCGTCATTTAACCCGGCTAAAGTGCTAAAGGGTACCATAAAGCTGGATTCGGGCTCTACCATATTTCGGAAAGGTTTGGTTGTATTTCAGTTTGCCCTGTCGGTTATACTGATAACAGCCACTATAGTTATATCAAAGCAAATGACCTATGTACAATCAAAAAACCTTGGCTATGACCGGGAAAACCTGATATACATACCTATGAACGGGGCATTGTTGCCCAAATATGGTACATTTAAAGAGCAAGCCCTGCAAATGCCCGGTATACAATCCGTTTCGCGCATAACACTTACACCAACCAGTATTGAAAACGGTACTGCTGATGTACAATGGGAAGGGAAAGATCCCAATGTAAGTATTCAGTTTACCCAGGTATCTGTAGGGTATGATTTTGTGAAAACCATGAAACTGAAAATGCTTTCAGGCCGTGATTTTTCGAAAGATTTTCCGACTGACTCTGCCGGATATATTATAAATGAAGCTGCGCTCAAAAGGTTAGGATATGCCAACCCCATTGGCAAGCCACTATCCTTTTGGAAAAGAAAGGGTCAAATTATTGGTGTGCTAAAAGATTTTCATTTTGACTCCATGCATGAGCAAATCAAACCATTGATAATTCGGTTTGGAGAGCAGGAATATTACGGTAATATACTGGTTAAAACCCAGCCAGGTAAAACCAAACAGGCATTGGCCAGCCTTGAAAATTTGAGTAAAGAAATTAATCCGGCATTTCCGTTTAGCTATACTTTTTCTGATGAGGAGTATCAAAAGCTATATCAAAATGAACAGGTTGTAACCAAGCTATCAGATGCTTTCGCATTCCTGGCCATATTTATTTCGTGCCTGGGTTTATTAGGGCTGGCTATGTTCACTGCCGAACAGCGTATTAAAGAGATCGGTATCCGTAAAGTATTGGGCGCAAGTGTGCAGTCATTATTTGCTCTGCTATCATCAGAGTTTTTATTGCTGGTGGTTATTGCATTATTAATAGCACTACCTGTATCCTGGTATACTATGAGTTATTGGCTGCGCGGATTTGCCTATAGTACACCTATGCAATGGTGGATGTTCGCGCTATCGGGTGGTTTAATTATACTTATAGCTATGGCAACCATAAGTTTCCAGGCGCTGAAGGCCGCGCTTATTAACCCAATAAAAAGCTTAAGAAGCGAGTAACGATATTTAGAATGAGTGATTGAGTTTAGGAATTAGGTTTTTAGAATTTAAACATCATGATCAAAAATTATTTAAAAATAGCCTGGCGTAATCTTGTTAAAAACAAGGTGCATTCGGCAATAAACATAGTGGGCCTGTCGGTAGGTATGGCCATAGCTATGCTCATAGGCCTTTGGGTATGGGACGAGCTATCCTTTAACCAATATCATAAAAATTATGATCGCTTAGGTCAGATCATGGTTACTCAAACCAGTAATGGCGAAACGGGTACATTTGAGTCGACCGTTGTACCTTTGAGCGATGAACTCCGTACCAAATACGCGGGCGATTTTAAGTCAACAGCCCTTACCTGGGAAAGCGCGCATATATTGGCCGTAGGCGATAAAAAAATATCTCAAACCGGAATGTGGGCCGAGGCTGATATGCCGGCTATGCTTTCACTCAATATGGTAAAAGGCAGCTACTCGAGCTTTAGAGATCCTTCCTCATTTGTGCTGTCGCAATCAGTCGCCAAAGCTTTATTTGGCGATGCTGATCCGATCAACAAAACTGTGCGGATTGATAATAAAACGGATATGAAGGTAATTGGCGTATTTGAAGATATGCCTCATAATACCTCATTCTACCAAACAAAGTTTATGCTGCCCTGGAATAATACAGCCAACTGGTGGAGCACACAATCACAAACATGGGATAATCATGGCAGTCATTTATTTGTACTGATGAATAATCATGCCGATTTTGATAAAGTATCGGCTAAGATCAGAAATCTTACCAAGCCCCATTTTAAAATGAACGATGAGACGATACAGGTTCATCCCATGCGTAAATGGCATTTATACAGCGATTTTAAAAACGGAGTGGCTAACGGCGGACGTATTGAGTTTGTTTGGTTGTTTGGCATTATCGGTTTGTTTGTATTGTTATTGGCTTGTATCAACTTCATGAACCTAAGCACCGCTAAAAGCGAAAAACGGGCTAAAGAAGTAGGTATACGTAAAGCCATAGGTTCGGTTCGTAAACAACTTATTGCACAGTTTTTAAGCGAATCGCTATTAGTAGTGGCGCTATCGCTGGTGTTAACTCTTGCAATTGTACTGCTCACTGTTCCCTATTTTAATCATATTGCCGATAAAGAGGTTTCCATTCCCTGGAGCAATCCGTTATTTTGGCTGCTTACCTTAAGTTTTACCGTTTTCACAGGTTTGGTTTCGGGCAGTTACCCGGCATTTTATTTATCGGCCTTTAATCCGGTAAAGGTTTTAAAGGGAACATTCAAGGTTGACCGCGTAGCCGCTATTCCCCGCAAGGTATTGGTAGTTGTTCAGTTTACGGTGTCTATCGTACTGATCATTGGAACAATCATAGTTTTAAGGCAAATACAGTTCGCTAAAGACCGTCCAGTAGGTTACACACGAGCCGGCCTCATTTCTGTTGAAATGAACACTCCTGATATTTATGGTCATTATGAGGCTATGCGTAACGACTTGCTGCAAACAGGAGCGGTAGAGGATATGGCTGAATCGAACAGCACAACCACCCAGATCTGGGCAAATAACGGTGGTTTTGACTGGGCTGGCAGAGCGCCCGGGTATGATCCTACCTTTGGCACCATAAGCGTAACTTATGATTTCGGCCATACCGTTGGATGGAAAGTACTACAGGGGCGCGATTTTTCACGCAGCTTCCCTACCGATACAAACTCTATTATTCTTAATGAATCGGCCCTTAAAATGAGCGGCATTAAAGATCCGATTGGTAAGATCATGCGCTGGAAAGGCGCTAACCACGTTATTGTGGGGGTAACCAAAGATATGGTTATGCGATCACCCTATGAAAAAACTGTAGGCACTGTATTTTTCATGGACCCAGGTTGGGTTAACTGGATCACTGTACGCATAAAACCTGATATGCCTATACGTGAGGCCCTGAGCAAAATTGAATTGGTATTTAAAAAATACAATCCCGGCAGCCCGTTTGAGTTTAAGTTTAACGACGATGAATATGCCAATAAGTTTTCTGATGAGGAGCGCATTGGCAATCTAGCTTCCACATTCGCGGTACTGGCTATCTTTATTTCTTGCCTGGGTCTGTTTGGGCTGGCTTCATTTGTAGCTGAGCAACGTGTAAAGGAAATTGGAGTACGCAAGGTGCTTGGCGCATCCGTAGGTAATCTGTGGAGACTGTTATCAACCGAGTTTGTGGTGCTGGTTTTTATATCGCTGCTTATAGCCATACCACTGGCTTATTATTTTATGCAGCACTGGTTGCAAGGCTATCATTACAAAGCAACAATTTCCTGGTGGATATTTGCCTGTGCTGGCGCGGGCGCTATAATCATTACCTTGTTAACCGTGAGTTTTCAGGCTGTAAAAGCAGCTATGGCTAACCCGATAAAAAGCCTGAGAAGCGAATAAACAGGTAATTTATAGTTTGTTATTTAGTAAATAAGGTTATCAAAGAATTAGGTTTTAGAGTTTAGTAATTAGGTTTTGGAATTTAAAAAAGCATGATCAAGAATTATTTAAAAATAGCCTGGCGCAATCTGGTCAAGAACAAGACGCATACATTTATCAACGTGGCGGGTCTTTCTGTTGGCATGGCGTTAGCTATGCTCATTGGCCTCTGGATATGGGACGAGCTATCGTACAATAAGTATTATGATAATTACGATCATATTGCCCGGGTAATGCAAAACCAAACCAATAATGGCGAGATACAAACTATGCCTAATGAGCCCTTACCATTAGGGAATGAATTACGTAGCAGTTATGGCAGCAATTTTAAATATGTAACTATGGCTACCGGAGCTGGTATCCATACACTGACTTATAACAATATTAAACTTAACCGCCCCGGCATTTTTTTTGAACCGCAGGCCACCCACATGCTGAGTCTTAAAATGTTGCATGGCACACTAAACGGTTTAACCGATCCTGCTTCCATTATGATTTCTGCTTCGGTAGCTACAACTTATTTTGGTAATGCCGATCCGATAAATAAGATGATGAAAATTGATGACAAACAGGTGGTAAAAGTAACTGGGGTATATGAAGATCAGCCTGCCAACTCATATTTTGCCGATATGACATTTGTGGCACCGTGGCAATTGTATGTAAATAGCAATCCCTGGATGAATGGCTTAAAAAATGAGTGGGGCCGCAGTGCCTTTTTAACTTATGTGCAAATAGCGGATAATGCCGATATGAATAAAGTCTCAGGTCTTATTAAAGATGCCAAAATGAACAAGGTAATTGGAGGTGATGAGTCAAAGCATAACCCCCGGTTATTTTTACACCCTATGAAGCAATGGCACCTGTATGCTAACTTTAAAAATGGTGTAGTTGATGGAGGTACTATCAAATATGTTTGGCTGTTTGGTTTAACCGGTATTTTTGTATTGTTATTGGCCTGCATTAACTTTATGAATTTGAGTACCGCACAATCAACAAGGCGGGTTAAAGAAGTAGGCATCCGCAAGGCAGTAGGTTCCAAGCGTAGTCAGTTGATTGTTCAGTTTTTTGTAGAGTCATTACTAATGGTTTGCTTTTCGTTTATACTGGCATTAGTTTTAGTACAATTAAGCTTACCTTTTCTTAATCAACTGGCCGATAAAAAAATGTTTATTTTATGGTACAATCCTTTGTTCTGGGGGATATGTATTTGTTTCAACTTTTTTACCGGCTTGTTAGCAGGTAGTTATCCAGCGTTTTACTTATCTTCATTTAAGCCGGTAAAGGTTTTGAAGGGAGCGATGAATGCAGGCCGGTTTACTTTGCTGCCCCGTAGAGTTTTAGTGATATTGCAGTTTTCATTCTCTGTAACACTTATTATTGGTACTACGGTTGTGTACAGGCAAATTCAGTATGCAAAAGAACGCCCGGCGGGTTATAATAAAGCAGGGCTAATTAGTATGCGTATGATGAATGGGGCTGTACATGAACATTTCGATGTAGTAAAAAATGAGCTTTTAAAATCTGGAGCTATTACCAATATAGCCGAATCGGGCAGCACAACAACAACGGTAGGTACATATAGCGGAGGGCTTGAATGGGTTAATAAAGACCCTAACGCCGCAGTAGATTTTCCAAACATAGATGTATCTCCGGATTATGGAAAAACTATCGGATGGCAGTTTAAAGCCGGCCGCGATTTTTCTCAGGCATTCAAAACTGATTCATTAGCTTTTATTATTAATGAGGCGGCTGTAAAATATATGGGCTTTAAAAAACCGATAGGTGAAAACATTACCTGGAATGGAGTATCTTTTCATGTGGTTGGAGTTATTAAAGATATGGTTATGCAATCTCCTTATCAGGAAGTTCAGCCCTCCATGTTTCATTTATCGGGTGATGCCAGTCGCATAGTCACTATAAGACTTAATCCGGCTATGGGAGCCAATGAGGCATTAAATAAAATTGAGCATGTTTTTAAAATATACAATCCGGCTCAGCCATTTGAATACAGTTTCGTTGATGAGCAATACGCCCGCAAATTCGGCGAAGAACAGCGAATAGGACAATTATCGGCAGTTTTCGCCTCTTTGGCTGTGCTTATAAGTTGTTTGGGTCTGTTTGGTATGGCCGCTTTCATGGCTGAGCAACGTGTAAAGGAAATAGGTGTGCGCAAAATATTAGGGGCATCGATATTTAATCTGTGGAGCTTACTATCTGCAGATTTTGCAATGCTGGTTATGATTGCATTAGTCATATCATTCCCCTTAGCCTATTATTTTATGCACAGCTGGCTGCAAGGGTATCAGTATAAGGCAGAACTTTCCTGGTGGATATTTGCTTTAGCAGGAGTATGTACAATAACTATTACATTACTAACTGTGAGTTTCCATACCGTTAAAGCGGCATTGGTAAACCCGGTAAAAAGCTTACGCAGCGAATAAATAGGTAATTTATAGTTTAGTATTTAGGCTTAGTGTTTATCTAAGAATTAGGTTTTAGAGTTTAGAAATTAGTTTTTAAAATTTTAAGCATCATGATCAAGAATTATTTAAAAATAGCCTGGCGTAATCTGGTCAAAAACAAGGCGCATACATTTATCAATGTGGCGGGGCTTTCTGTTGGCATGGCGGTAGCTATGCTCATTGGCCTTTGGATATGGGACGAGCTATCGTACAATAAGTATTTTAAAAACTATGATCGTATTGTACAGGTATGGCAACATCAAACATTTAACGGAGACGTAGGCAGCCAAACGGCAATGCCCATTCCGCTGGGATTAAAGCTTCGTGAAGCATACATGAACGATTTTAAATATGTTGTGCTTTCTACCTGGACAATGGAGCACATCATTACAAATGGTGACAAAAAGTTCACTAAGCTGGGTAATTATGTACAGCCAGAAATGCCGGATATGCTTACCCTGAAAATGCTCAGGGGAACGCGTGCGGGTCTTAAAGACATGTCTTCTATCATGCTTTCCGAATCGCTGGCAAAAACATTGTTCGGCAATGCTGATCCTATCAATAAAACACTTAAGATAGATAACCAATGGGTGGTTAAGGTAACCGGTGTTTATGAGGATATGCCCAACAATACCGAATTTAGGGAAGTTACCTTTTTTGCACCCTGGGATCTGTATATGACAACCATGCCCTGGCTTAAAAACGCAAGTATACGCTGGGGAAATAATTCATGGCAAATATTTGCGCAACTGGCTCCTAATGCCGATGTCGATAAGGTATCGGCCAAGATCAAGGATATAAAACTCAAAAATATAGCCGCGCAGGGCGATAAATTAGGGGCTGCTGTTAAACCTGTCGTGTTTTTACACCCAATGAATAAGTGGCATTTGTACTCGGAGTTTAAAAATGGTTTTAATACTGGTGGCGCTATACAATTTGTTTGGATGTTTGGTATTATCGGCGTGTTTGTGCTGTTGCTGGCCTGCATCAATTTCATGAACCTGAGCACTGCACGATCTGAAAAACGGGCTAAGGAAGTTGGCATTCGCAAAGCCATAGGTTCGCAGCGGATACAGCTGATCAGTCAGTTTTTTATGGAATCGCAGATGATAGTTGCCTTTGCTTTTGTTTTTTCCATAGTACTGGTCATGATTACCTTACCCTGGTTTAACGGCGTGGCCGATAAAAAGATGACGATTTTGTGGGGTAATCCCTGGTTTTGGATATTGTGCCTTGTTTTTAGCTTCCTATCCGGACTAATAGCAGGTAGTTATCCGGCATTGTACTTGTCGTCTTTTAAACCTATAAAGGTTTTAAAAGGAACGTTCAAGGTAGGTAGGCTGGCGGCTTTACCACGTAAGGTATTAGTGGTGTTGCAGTTTACTGTTTCGGTAACGCTCATTATTGGTACGCTCATTGTTTTCAGGCAAATACAGTTTGCCAAGAACAGGCCTATTGGTTACAGTCGAGATGGCTTAGTTTATTTGGTGCAGAAAACCAATGATATACATAAGCACTACGTTGCTTTTAAGGATGAACTGGTAAAATCGGGAGCTGTTGTTGAGGTTGCCGAATCGGGTAGCCCGGTTACAGGTGTATGGAGCAATAACAGCGGTTTTGAGTGGCGGGGCAAAGCCCCGGGTATGCAGGATGATTTTGCAACCGTTGGCATTACTCCCGATTTTGGCAAAACCGTTGGCTGGCAGTTTAAGGATGGGCGTGATTTCTCAAGCGCGTTTTTAACCGACTCGAATGCTGTAGTGCTCAATGAGGCGGCGGTAAAATATATGAACTTTAAAAACCCGGTAGGTGAGATTATTACCAATGATAACAAGCCGTACCACGTGATAGGTGTTATTAAAAATATGGTGATGTCATCGCCTTATGAACCGGTTAAGCAAACTTTCTTCTATATGGATAAAGATCCGCAGGGTGTAATAAATATCAGGATCAATCCTAAAATGAGCACCCATGAAGCGCTTGATAAAATTGCTGTCATCCATCAGAAATATGCGCCTGCAGCACCGTTTGATTATAAGTTTGCTGATGAAGAGTATGCCAAAAAATTTGACGGAGAAACACGTGTAGGTAAACTGGCCGGCTTTTTTACCCTGCTGGCTATTTTCATAAGCTGCATGGGGCTGTTCGGCATGGCATCATTTATGGCCGAGCAGCGCACCAAAGAGATCGGGGTGCGCAAAGTATTGGGCGCATCGGTATTTAGCTTATGGAGTTTACTGTCAAAAGATTTTGTAGCCCTGGTGATAATAGCATTAGGCATTGCTATACCAACAGCCTATTATTTTATGCATGGCTGGTTGCAGAGTTACCAGTATCGGGCCGATTTATCATGGTGGATATTTGGTGTTACCGGTGTAGGGGCTATTATTATTACCCTGGCTACCGTAAGCTATCAAAGTGTTACCGCGGCGCTTGCCAACCCGGTAAAAAGTTTAAAAACAGAATAGCTAAAAATGGATGAGCATAAAAAAAGCTGAAAGGAATTATCTTTCAGCTTTTTGCTTTAAGCCTTCAGCTTAATTAGCAATATTGTTCAAATGCGTCAATCAGGTTATCGGCAATCATTTGAGCAGGGCGACCTTCTATCTGGTGGCGCTCTATCATATGTACCAATTTGCCATCTTTAAATAAAGCCATTGCCGGCGATGATGGAGGATAAGGCAGCATATAGTTACGTGCGGTATCAACAGCATCTTTTTCCATACCCGCAAAAACGGTTACCAATTTGGTTGGATGTTTTTCATTAGCTGCCGCTATTCTTGCTGCAGGGCGTGCATTGGCTGCAGCGCAACCGCAAACAGAATTAACCATTACAAACACGGTACCTTCGCTTTCAATAGCTTGCTTTACAGCCTCGGCATCTTTCAACTCCTCAAAGCCAACTCTTGTTAAATCTTCCCGCATTGGGGCAACTAAATATTCTGGATACATAATTTTTTTATTTACACTAAAATTTACCTATTACAAAAATAATAAATGATTAACAGGTTGTATATACAAATCATAATAATAACACTTTACTGACGATGCACACGCTTGGAACGCAACTGTTAAATTGCTTATTCCCACAAGTTTTATACAAAACAGCTATTGAATTATTAAGGGTAATAACTATATTGCCGCCCCTAATATCGAACTTAATGAACAAAAAGCCTTCTGACATTAGCACCGTTGTTATCATTAACAAAAACCAACAACACACCCAATCTTTACAGATAAAAACCAAACATATTAATAGGATACGCCATTATGCATACAGCATTGTATCGGTAGTATTGGTATTGATCGGTGTTATTATTTATTTAAGATCCCAAAACTCAAAACAAGAGCTGGAAAAACAGCAGCTCATCGCGCAGATCGTAAAACTTAAAGGTGCTATACCTGTAGTTTCTGCCGAAAGCAAAGAGGGTTCTGCCCAATCGTACATACAGGGTATAGAAGGTAAGCTCAAGACCATTAATAATTATTTAAGAAGGCGTGGTTTAAAAGGCTTTTCAACCAAAGGCCTTGGCGGCGACGCTAATGCCGAAGGCAACAAGCTGTCTGATAAAGAAGTTTATTCATTATATAATGATTATTTGAACAGGCTGGTAAGCACCATTGCTTTTACACCAATGGGTTATCCTCGGGTAAGTTCTTTTACTTCGTTTTTTGGATATCGGAGCGATCCTTTTGATGATGGCCGTGCCGAATTTCATCCAGGTATTGATTTTAAAGGCCGGAAAGGCGACGAGGTTAAATGTACCGCAAGCGGAAAAGTTGTTTTTGCAGGCTGGAGCGGAGGTTATGGCAACTGCATACGTATAGCGCATATCAATAATTTTGAAACCGTGTACGGGCACTTATCGCGTATTAAGGTAAAGGTTGGCCAGGAAGTAAATGTTGGCGATGAGGTAGGTTTAGTGGGTTCAACCGGGCACTCAACCGGGGCACACCTGCATTATGAAGTGCGTAAAAATGGCAAGCCTATAAACCCGGTTAACTTCTTAACGCTTAATAAATAGGCTCTACATAATACTTTTAAATATTTTGTTGTAAAACTTTTAAGGTGATGATGAAATACACAACCTGAAGTGTATAAAAAACGTAAAAAGTCGAACGTAAACATCTAACCTAAAAAGTTCCCGAACTCAACATGGCTATTTTTGGTAAAAAAGACAAAGTCGCGCTTGATCTGCAAGCTATATCAACCCTTATAAGCGACGGCAGTATTTTAGAGGGTAATCTTAAGGCACCTGCTTTTGCACGTATAGATGGGCAGGTAAATGGCAATGTAAACATTGATGAAGGCCTGATACTGGGTGAAAAAGCGCTGGTTATTGGCAATATTGATACTAAAGAAATTGTTGTTTACGGTACGGTAAAAGGTGATATCCAAACCGACTCGCTCGAGATAAAAGCTACCGGTAAAATTACCGGAGAGATAAAAACCCAGGCTCTTTTAGTTGAAACAGGTGGCGTATATAACGGTCGCCTCTCTATGCAAACTGCTGATAAGTAATAGTTAACTTATTAAGAAAATTCTCATATTTCATTTTGATATTTTTATAAGTTAACTTTGCATCTCAAAATTTAAATGTTATGTCATCAGTAGAAACTGCATTCGTTAAATACAAAGTAAAAGACTTATCGCTGGCCGATTGGGGCCGCAAGGAAATTGAATTGGCCGAAGCCGAAATGCCCGGCCTGATGGCTTTGCGTAAAGAGTACGGGCCATCTCAGCCTTTAAAAGGCGCTCGTATTGCAGGTTGTTTGCACATGACCATTCAAACCGCTGTTTTGATTGAAACTTTAATTGAACTTGGCGCCGAAGTTACCTGGTCGTCATGTAATATATTTTCAACCCAGGATCATGCTGCTGCCGCTATTGCTGCTGCAGGTACTTCTGTTTATGCCTGGAAAGGTATGAATGCCGAAGAATTTGACTGGTGTATTGAGCAAACCTTATTTTTTGGCGAAGACCGCAAGCCATTGAACATGATTTTGGATGATGGCGGTGATTTAACCAACATGGTATTGGATAAATACCCTGAGCTGATAGCTGAAATTAAAGGTTTATCTGAAGAAACTACTACTGGTGTACACCGTTTATATGAGCGCATGAAAGCCGGTACATTACCAATGCCTGCTATCAACGTGAACGACTCGGTTACCAAATCAAAATTTGATAATAAATACGGTTGCCGCGAATCGTTGGTTGATGCTATTCGTCGTGCTACTGACGTAATGATGGCTGGTAAAGTGGCTGTTGTTTGCGGTTATGGCGACGTAGGTAAAGGCTCGGCCGATAGCTTGCGTAACTCAGGAGTACGTGTTATTGTTACCGAAATTGATCCTATCTGCGCTTTACAGGCAGCTATGGAAGGTTTCGAGGTTAAAAAATTAGGAACCGCCATTAAAGAAGCTGATATTGTAGTTACTGCAACAGGTAATAAAAACATTGTTCGTGAAGAGCATTTCCGCGCTTTAAAGGATAAAGCCATTGTTTGTAACATCGGTCACTTTGATAACGAAATTGATATGGCCTGGTTAAACAAAGTCTATGGCAATACAAAAATTGAAATTAAACCACAGGTTGATAAATACACCATTGATGGAAGCGATGTTATTGTTTTAGCCGAAGGCCGTTTGGTGAATTTAGGTTGTGCAACCGGTCACCCGAGCTTTGTAATGAGTAACTCGTTCACCAACCAAACCCTGGCTCAGTTAGAGCTTTGGACAAACGGTGCGACTTATGAAAATAAAGTTTACACCCTGCCAAAACATCTTGACGAGAAAGTAGCCCGTTTACACCTTGCTAAAATTGGTGTTGAGCTGGAAG
>NZ_JBCECK010000093.1:0-20969 GCF_039207105.1 Mucilaginibacter sp. | reverse complement strand
TTACGATCATCGAAAAATACTTTCTTAACGAAAGTGGAAAAAGTTCACGTTGGAGGCATCTCCGATGTGCTTAAAAACACAATTTAAATAAACCGATTTTCGAAAAATGGGTAAGAGCTATAATCGTATTCGAAAAATACTGCTGAATATGATTAGACAGTACCTTAAAATTATGAATATTCTTATTGCAATCTCCGACGAGAATATCGCAGCGTTTATAATAACTAATATTTCAACTACTTATAAGGAAACAGTAATAGCTATGCACCGAATTACGCACCGCACGTTTAATGGACTTTTAAGGTTTTTAATGGAATAGATCGAAGTTGGACGGGACTCGAACCGAGTCTAGTATTATCCTTATGTTCAATAATTTACAAATTTCTGTTTGTGACAACTCCCGAAGTTTTCACAAGTAATTTGATATTGTTTGATTCCTAATGACTTATGTAAAAATAATCATTAATATTAATTGTTGCAAATTATGCTGGGGTTAATAACTTCCTGTTGAACCAGAGAGGGATGGATTCGTTTTAATCCCGATTTTACCGGTTATTTTGATATTTTAAGTGGTTTTTAAATTCATACTCACCAAATTACTCACCACTTTTATTTTCTTGAAATTAGCTGCAAATGCTTACAATCAAATAGACCCAAAATAGCCCAATAGAAAAAAAAATGTATGGTCACATGTTGGACGGCGCTCGAATTGTTTTTTGGCATTGTCTTTGTTTTCAATGACTTGCAAATTCGTATTCATGGGAAGGCCCGAAGTTTTTATGAATAATTTGATATCGCTTGATTCCTCATGACTTATATAGAAGTAATCATTAATATTATTTGTTACAATTTTTGTCTATCGCAATTTCGCGGAAACCCTGCCTGCCCAAAAAGATCGCTGGCCGCAGCTAGGACGTTGAAATACACGACGCTGCTACTGGTAAATAAGTACTTTTGCGGCTTTTAACTGCATCCATGAATAAGAATTGTATTTTCTGTGGTAAACCACCGCAAAACAAAAATAAGGAACACATCCTGCCCAAATGGCTGATCAAGCTGACTGGTATGGAAAAAAAACAGGTTTCCGTAGGCACTGACCTAGTTACCGGTAAGGAATACACCTTTAACCTGCTGAACTTTACCTTCCCTGCCTGTACACAATGTAATACCGATTTTGCAGCCGTGGAAGCCGCTGTTAAGCCCGTTATGGAGAAACTGCTTGCCGACGATTACGTTGTCGAAGAAGAACTGACCTTACTGCTCGATTGGTTCGATAAGGTCCGCCTAGCCATGCACATCGCCCTGCATTACCAGAACAACAAGAATTTCCAGCTGGACCCCAAGTACTATATCAATAACCGGGTCGGCATCAAGGACCGTTTTTTATCGGTCACTAATACCTACGACGGCTCGATCGGCATGAGCTGGACCGGTGTCAGCACCTATGCCTTCCTACGCAGCCCCAACTGTTTTACGCTTCGAATCAACCACATGATCTTTGTGAACTGCTCGCTAGATTTCCTGATATCCGAACAGGTCGGTTTCCCATACCCCGCCTGGCAGGTCGAGAACAAACTGACAGGCCGCAGTGATATGCCGCTGTTATCCGGTAAAGGAAAGGTTGCCAATCGGATTTTTAAAACACCCTTGTACGCGCCTCAGACTATCATCTGCCAGCCGCTGTTTGGAATTGCCAAAGCGGCTATGCCTGAAAAATACGACAATGACTATGTGCGTTCGCACGCGCTCGATTTTGAAAAAGGACGGGGCAAACTATTCATCTTCAAGGACAATGAGTGCTTCGTGCTGGACAGGGAAGAAGAACTAACCTGCGCCGGGGACGGTAAACGCCGCCGGTACCTGTTCAACCGCCCCACGCTTACACTACAGCTCGAGATCATGCGAAGTGTGCGTTATAACCTCGCTGCTTATACTCCGGAAGACCGTGTCGGTCTTTTAAAATCCTGAAAATGGTTGAAAATGAGATCAGGGAACAGCTGAAACACTTCGACTACTAAGCACAAACCAAACGTTCATTTAAATCACCGGCCGGAAAGCCAGGCTTACCCTGACTTTCCGGCCGGTTTCGAAGATCTGGCTAACCGTGCTTACCTGCTCGTAAAAGTAACCCCTTGTCTAAGGCAGACGAAAAAGGAGCATCTTTCCCATGACAACCGCCAAAACCTTAGCAATACTCCCGATGTGTTCCAAGTACACTGAGCAGATAATATTCAAAGTCCTTTAAAAGAGCAAAATTGATATTCGTTACGGACTGTCCGGAATATTATATTGTAACTTCATAAAATCTTTGGCATGCGAGCGGCTGGACGATTTGAAGATAACTTTTTGTTCGTCAGAATATCGACAAAAAAATCATATGCTAATTGCTATCGTGAGATAAACAATTATAATAAACTCCTATACACAAGTAATATCGATCACAATTGCCTCAACTAAATCTAATAATGATCATTAATCTGTTCATTTTGCTAAGGCAGGAGCCACCACTGAATTAACCAAGTTATAAGTGATCAAGCTGGCTACATCTTCACCTTTATCGTTCCAAACGCTATCATTTGCCCCCCAGTATAAATGGTGAGTGATTGTTTTCGCTATGTTAGCGTTTGAACTGTAGGTGCCCTTGCCGGTATGAACGAACACATAGTCTCCTTTTTCTATTTTAAGGTTAGGAAAAACGAAAATATGGCGAAACTCATTTGATACCTTGCTGTTCGGGTCAAATGTACGGTCTACTATTGCATAGCCAGCTGTGTTGACATCCTCCTCTGTTTTCAGATTTACGTATTCACCTTCTGGTTTGTTTGAATTTATTACACTGATGATTTTTAAGCTCATTATCTTTTTGTTCAAAATTATTAACTAAAGTTTTTTAAATTTTGGTGGCCCCACCTGTGTGATATCATAGTGCTGACAGGTGGGGGGTAAGTAATCCAAGCGTACGTGTTTTTGAATGGTGCCGCTGTTACCATCATAGGCCATATAAACCAAGCGATCCTTTTGTCCCGACCAACCGGTTACCAGGTCCGTAAAAATGCCAATGGCTGAGGACGCTAATAAGCCGTTAGGCCAGATAACCTGTGGTCTGCCGCCTACCTTGCCGTACTTAGCAGCTTCTTTAGCCAGCTTATCTTCCGTAATGAAGCCCATACAACGCATACAAGGCTGTCCGGGCATTGAAAGTATCAATTGCCCTGACATTTGGAAGCCTTCATCGCTTTGATGCACATCCATGCCTATATCAATGTAGGGCAATAAATATCTGCGGCATTCAGCTTCCAATTGGCTGCGGTCCTCGTAAGTATCTACGCAGCCAAACACTACGTCTCCAACTTGTAAAGCTTGGGCATTATCCTGCCAACGGGAAATAATAATTTGCACTTCTGCTTTAGGATTAATACTTAAAATTAATCGTTTGGCAATTTCGGTTTTTAAGGTTCTTTTTTTAATATCAGCGTAATGCGCGCCAACTAACCGATTAAGGTTAGAATCTTCAATGCGGTCAAAGTCAAAAAGCGTAAAATGTAAAACGCCCAGGTGAGCGAGTTGCTGCACCAAATGTGAGCCACCGCCGCCCAAGCCAACCAGTACTACCTTAATATGCTCAAATATCGCGGCTGAGCGTTCGCCTAAAAATGACTGCCGGCTTAACAAGTTGTTTATGCTTGGCTTGTTACGCTCATGAAACTGAATGACCATCGGGTATTGGATAGCGGTAATAATTTCAGGCATGACGAGCTGTATCTCGCCCTTTATCTCTACCCAAGCATAAAAAGAGTTTTTACTAAGAATTAAAACGCCGTGTGGCTGATTGGGATCGCAATTTGCCAAACTTTCTATGATGCCGGGTAGGCCTTCTTTATCATCACCGCTTGGCCAGGGTTGTCCCTTGTGATTATGCAGATGAACGTGGAAACCGCTACAGTTTTTATTCATCACCGTTTGCATGGCGTTCCGAATGGCAGTGCCACCAATACGTGCACCAACGGTATCATCTTCTATATAATGCTGATCTTCAACTGGCTTATACTCAGTAAAGTTTATTAACCAGCTTTGATTAGCCAATAAGGTGCTTTGGGCGAAAGCAAAACCTACCCGCTCGTAAGCAAACGCATGCGGTCTTTTAAGATCGGCTAATATTTGCTGATAAAGGCTGCCAGGCAGCCTCAGTTTAATTATATTTTGGTTCTTTTTCATGGGTTTCTTAATGCTTTTAAATGAATGGCTAACATTTCTACCAAATTCAGGCCGGGTGATGTGGCCCAGGATATGGCATACCAGTTACGCCCGAGGGCCCTGATGTTACCATTCCAATTACGCGTTGGCCCACCAGCAACTTGGCTAGCGAAAAATAACCGGGATTGGTAGCCATCACGCTGGTTAGGACATAATAATACGTCCATTACGGATGGTTGACAGCCGTCTGGTAAATTCAATTGCTCTAATAACAGGTAATCATAGCCCCCCTCGTTAGCATAGCTAACGGAGGGGATAATTGCTTTGAGGTCGTTAATTTCTTCTTCTGAAAATTTCATACCACAAACTTTAGGATGAGGAGCCGTCTTTAACGTGACTGATAAACTTTTCGCCGCCGCAAATCTCAACCTTACCGTTATCTGGTAGTGGTGTTAACTTACCGTCAATAACCTGTTCCAGGTCATGTGCTAGCAGTACACCCGCAATGGCTTTTAATTCCGCTACTGTGTGCAGACCAGGCAAAACTTCGTAAGGTTTATGATTAATGTAAATAGTAACCTTTTTTGGGCCTTCGGCTTTTGAATAAAAGTGCTCAACACCTGGACGTGCTAGGTCAACTTTGTCTTCGTCACCGATGTGTTCGTCTTCCCATGGTTTCTCAATGGCCAGGAATAGTTGCTCTGTCGCTGGGATATCAGCCAGTTTACGCACCTCAGAACCAGTAATGTACTGTTTATACCATTTATACGTTTTACCGTTAATAGTAAGTACCAGCGCTGCTCTAAAACAAAATTGCTCGATACCTGGCCTGGCCAAGTCAACCTTATCATCATCACCGATCAGTTCATCTTCCCATGGCTTTTGGATAACTAGGAAAGTTTCGCTGCCCGCAGGTGCATTACCCAGTTTTCGAACCTGGCTGCCCAGGATGTACTGCTCTTTCCAATCATAAGGTTTACCCTCAATAATTAGTTTTAAAATGTCGGCAGTTGAAAGGTCTGCCCCCTGTTGTGAGTTTTTCATATACTTTAATATTAATTAAGAACTGCTGCAAATATAAAGCACTTTGCTAAATATATCAAGCGTTTGCATAATAATTATTTGATGTATTTAGCAAATGCTTGATAATTAGATTGATAAATTTAGCACTTGCGTATTAAATTTAGAGTTTATACCTTTGTTGCCATGGCAACAGAAAAAAACACAGTAGGGAAGGTTTTAAAAGAAGCTCGGGAATCCCGCCGCCTATCCTTAAGGGAAGTAGAAATACAGTCCGGAATTTCCAATGCTTATTTAAGCCAGTTGGAAAATGATAAAATAAAGAAGCCGTCGGCAAATACACTGTACAAACTATCGTCATTATTCAAACTTGATTTCGACGATTTGATGGTAACCGCAGGTATCGTAGAAAAAAAGGAACAGCTAACTGGAACCATAGATGATTTTTCGTTTTTAGCTCAGAATGCAACTGCAGAGGAGAAGCAAAAGCTGGTTGATTATTTAAAATATTTACGTTATCAAGAAAAAGATGGTAAACCATGATAAAAAAGAGGATATAGAGAAAATTGTACTCGACGCCTTATCCAAATCCAATTCGTTAGGGGTATTCCCAACGCCGGTTGACAAAATAATTAAATATGCCGACCTGCGTGTTAATTCTAGGGTGGATTTAAGTGCTATACCCAGCACCTTTTTTGCGAAAGGTGACCTTTTTATCAAGCGGACTATGGCTATAATCAGGGGCGCTTTAGATAGACGGGAAAAAATTATTTACTTAGATCAATCACAAATACCCGCTCGTCAAAATTTTGTTATGCTCCATGAGGTTGGACATGAATTGTGCGGATGGCAGGGCAGTTTATTAAAAGTACTTCAAGACAATGATGAGACATTGGACCCTGAGATAGATGACGAGTTTGAAGCGGAGGCTAACCTATTTGCCTCATCAGCTTTATTTCAACTAAATATCTTCACTGATAAAATGAAAGAACTCCCATTAGAGTTGGATACAAGCCGCCACCTTGCAAAATTATTTGGAGGGTCTTTCCATGCCGCCATCCGACGTTATGTAAACAATTCGCCTAAACGTTGCGCTGTACTGATTTTGAACAAAGAAAAAGGCTCTACTTACAGCCTTCCTAAACTAACCCTGCGTACCTATATTGAATCACCAGCATTCAAAGAAGAATGGGGTGGTATAGACTGGGGAACAGAATTTAGCTATGATATCCCTTTTGTCCAAGATTTCATGGCTAATCGCCGTATGTTAAAAAGTGAATTGGATATCGAATGGATGGGTGAAACAATTGCTTGCGACTATCATTACTTTCATAACGGTCACAACGTATTTGTCTTTATGTTTCCTAAAGGCGAGTCCGTTAAATCCCGCACCACTTTTATTACGGCTATTTAATATTTAACGTTTTTGGTGCGTCTAATTTTTTTATTAGGTTATTAAGTACATCTTGCAGGTATATTTCGTTCATCGGCTCAAGTTCTTTTACTAAATGATCAAGCTTGAGCAAATTCTGTTCACTTTTTTCTAATTCCACTTTAGCAATGAGGTGGTGGAAGTCAGCAAGTAACTGCAACTTTTTATTTTTGGTTCTCCCGGCTAAATTGCTTGACTCGTTATAAGCTGTTTCACCTGCTTCTATTTGACCAAGTTTATAATAAAGGAGACCTTTCGTCGCTAGATAAAATACCCGTTGATGATCATTTAAACTTTCAGCATGTATCTTTGCAATTGTTTGTTGTGCTTCTTTTATATTATTGTTTTTCAGATAAGCAAATGTCAAGTTATTAAGTAATGTAAAATCATTTGGTGTCGATTTTAATCCATACTTCGCAATTTTAATACCCTCATCATATTTCTCCAGTACAGAAGTTGCAATAAATGACCCGAAAACGGCAGGGTCACTAGAAAACGGTTGGTCGATAAACCACTGCAAAGTGCTGGAAAAGGCTGGCCCCCATGACTTGTTGTAGTAAAAATTATAGGCTTTAGCTTCAAATATATGCGGAGTCCGGTCAAAAAGTCCTTGGTTAAGATTTAGATTACTAATATGCTTGCCAGCCCAAACCGCTTGTGCAACAGCGTTATCATTGGGATTGATTAAAGACTCGTTAAAAAGTCGTTTAGAATTTTTAATACTGCCAGCATTTAGTTCTTCAGTAGCTAAAGCGGATAATAGCTCATTAAGGTCATAAGGCGAATAATTTTGCGAGGCTACTAATTCTCTGCCAATTTTTATGTTGAACGAGGATTTGTTGTTTAACGACGCTATGCCGATGTCTGCCGATAGTAACCAGGGGTCGGTTTTAAAAGCTGCATTTGCCTTCAAAACTTTTTGAGCTTTTTTGTAATCCCCAACATGCGTGAAAAAGCGGGACCCTGTTCTGCTGATATAGCGATTATCTGGCGCTAGTTGAATAGCCACTAATATACATCTCTCGGCGGATTCTTCTTTACCTATAATCAAAAACAAACGTGCCAATTCTATCCAACTGATGGAATTATATGGATTATGATCCAAGCATCGCCGTAAACGTTGGATCTTTTCTCCGATGATCTTATCAAATCGCTCTAGATTCAATAACTGTTCAAAGGAGTGATCTGTATCCCTTGGATATAAAATCTGATCTGCAACCTTTTTTAGTGGAACGCTTGACTCGCGGCTTGATTTTAAAAATGATGCCGTACTCAAAGTGTGTTCCTGATCGTCCAAAACTATGGAAGAATTTAATAATTCTATCGCATTTTTAACCGTTCGGGCCGCTTCCCAATCATGAATTTTGGCCGTATGAAAAGGTGATATAGGGTTGGCAAACGCTTTGCTTTTAGCGTTAGGAACCGGATTCAACTCTCCTAATTCAATTGTTGGTTTAAAGTCCCGCCACCTCGGTATCACGTTCCGTCTCTTATCAGCAGGTATCCAGCTAGCCATTAATTAAATTTAAGTCCTAAAGTTTTCATTTCGTAGTCTTTCAATATTCGGTCAAAAATAGTGTTGTAGCGCTCTAAACTGATGGTCTTATTTTTTCCGGTAATCGTTTTTGGATGCCCTCTTTTATTTGGATCGGGATCACAAAGCTGAAATAAAAGGTCCCCTAATTTTTCCGCAAGTTCCTTATCGTCTACGAATTCCTTAAAAAATTCAACGGATTGTTCCAAAGCTACATACAGATAGGGAAGAACCTCCCGATATGTTTGTGTCCAATTGGTCCAATTATGCTCAGGCGCTATATGCATTTTCATAATGGCCGTCATATTCAACTGTGTGTACAAGAAAACGATCATACTGCCTAATTGGTAAGCATCACTCGCAATACGCTTGAAAACCCAATCAGAAGAAACTGCTTTGTAATGAACCTCCGGTGCAGCATACGACAAATCTCCGGCAAATGCCATTAAGCCGTAGGGAGTAGTTTCTCCCCGTAAATCAGCCCGCCCCAAGTCCCCTAACTTATGAGGTTTGTTTTCAACCACAAGTACATTTGACGGCTTGACATCCTGATGTGCAATGCCATTATTGTGCAGCTGAAATAAAGCCACTGAAACGCTATGCAATATCCTCAAATTAACCGCATGGCTAATTTTCGAAAAATCTAATTGCTGGTAAATATCACCTGCTGCTAATTCTAAAATAAGATATGGTACAGGAATAATAGTACCTTCCTCCGCTGGCACCATGCCGGAATCAATCAAATTAATAATTCGGCTTAATCTTTTATCACGGCATCTTTCTAATACATCTTGTTCAAATTGAAATAACCCCGTTAGCTTATTAATCAGTGGCACCGGATCAACGTCTTTAAAGGCTTTTGAAAAATCAAGCGCTTTTAAAAAAGCTCTTTCACCTGTAATCAGGTTTTCGACATTATAAGAATGTGAAAAGTTGCCTCCCGTTCCGTCGGGATTCTTAGGTATCAGATCGATGACCTGCCAATCATTATTAAGTTTTTTGCCTGCCAAAAGCAGCGCAGGATTAGGTTGTGTTGAAGTACTCACGCTTAATTAGGATTTGAAAATAATGCTGCAAAATATAAATGTCGCAAAAAAAGAGCCTCGGATAAAACATAGTTATTCACATCATGCTAACTTACTAACATAATTAGTACGCAAGGAGGGAGCGTTGAACAATTAGTTAAAACGATGCTGGGGCGATCAGTCCCCAATATCGGCCGTCTATTACAAGGTACTGAAAACCAACTGCAACATAGACAGCCATCATAGTGCAGATCAGCGAAGAAATCTAAAAAAGTGTTTCTTCGCATGAGTAACAACTTTTTAACGCCAAAAGAAGTATTTTAATAGAGCTATTAAATCACCAGAATTCGCACTGAGGTGGAATTTGCAGTTTCTTTTCAAACTACCGAAAAGTTGTAAAAGTGTAATAACACGATCGTTTGTAAGATACTTTGATATTTTTCTTTTTCGAAATGCGAATTTGCTTAAATTGTTAATTTTAAGTTAAAGTCTTACCTATGCGAGAACAATACTTCAAACATCGAGCGCTGTTCGATTTTAATAACGATACTAATGATATAGGCCGCCCATTTTTTTGGAACAAAAAAGTTGAGGATAACCACTTTCTTAACCTGCTTTATCGCAAGAATGAACAACAATTCGATGAATTGTATAAATATCACCTGCAATTCTTTTTAGCTAAGTACGATGATGCAACAGAGCAAGAATTCTTCAAATATGTGTGGGAAGTTATACAGGATACCATTGCACAATTAAGACATAAGGAAAGGTATACCTCGAATCATGCCGACAACTTCCGGAATAAATTTCACCTTAGTCGGTTTGCAGAATATCTTCAAAATATCGATGAGTGGAACCTTGGCCTTAGCCAGGCTGAGATAATTGCAGAAAAGGAAGGCCAGATCAAGATACTTAAAGAACAACTGCAACGCCTGATGGACGAGCGCAGGGAGGCTGAGAAGTTGGATACTGACTATCTGATCAATATTGCCAGCGGTCATTTCCTCACTGTGGTTGACCTTTTCAAGAAGATCGAGGCACTAAAAGTTGGAAATAAGGAACTGGTGTTTTCGCAGATGCCTATCACCTGGGCCAAACTGATCTGCCGGTACTTTCAGGAAGACGGTGAGCCGATCAAATTAGACCGTGTGCGGCGCTACTATCCGCGTGACGCAAGTAATCCGAGTGGCAGGTCATCTGCTATCCCTTCCGAGAACCAGTACTTCAACATCACTCCGGCAAAACGTAGAGCAAGTTAAAATCGAATTTTAGATTCATTTTTCTTTTGCAGGCAAACGTTAACAATTGCCTTTAAACTATTCAGTACGCTCTTTTTCAGCACTATGCTTTGTGTGCCATTACCATAGCTTGGCCTATGGTAATGAAAAATATCCGTTTGCCCACACTTTTGCTTCGTACCCGGTACTGTTGGTACAAGTATTAAGTAATGTTTTAACGAAGGAGGCGATTATGCAAGCAAGTGAACTGATCACTAAAGGAGATCTAAATGAATTTAAAAGCGAACTGTTAACAGAAATCAGGAAACTGGTTCAACTGGATGACCAGGGTCAGTCCAAAAAATGGCTCAAAAGTAACGAAGTAAGAAAGCTGCTCAAAATATCGCCAGGCACTTTACAGAACTTGCGCATCAACGGCACTCTGACTTTTACCCGTATTGGCAGTATCATGTATTACAAGCTCGAAGATATCAACAAGTTATTGGAGGGAGGCCTGAAATGAATAACAATAAAATTATGGTCAGTGAACTCGCTGGTTATAGTAAGTTGCTTAAACGTATGAGCATGGACGGGAGGCTGAACACGATACACATCAGCTTGTTCAGTGCCTTATTTGTACAATGGCAATGCGGTGATTTCAAAAGCCCGTTTGCTGTTACCAGAAAGACGCTAATGGCCTTTAGCCGTATAGCATCTATTGCAACGTATCACAAGTGTATCAAAGAGCTCGACGAATATGGCTACATCCGTTATCAGCCCTCATACCATCCCAAGCTCGGCAGCCAGGTTTACTGGCCTCCCGGTTGGGAGGTTTAGCCCGATATTTTATATCGGCATAGCTGTATACCGGGCTATACGGATAACCGCATATCGGAATAACTAATTATTCCGATACAGGTATATTCAGATAAATCCTGTGCAGCCAATTGCTGCACAGGTAATGATTTGCTTCGCAAATCAGCAAGAAAAGCGGCGGTCGCTTCGCGAAAGCGGAGGGAGCAAGCGGAAGTCGGGCGCACCCGACTTTTTCCGCTTGCCCTGCGGGGCTAAGGCGGTTTTGCGTATACCGATGGTATACTTTGCCCCCCCGCTTCTGTAATACATAAGGAAATCAGTATACCTGTCGGTATACCGTAAAAAAAATATTGAAATGATGACTGTAAATGAAAATAACAAGACGATACGGTTTTCAGAGAAAACGGATAATAAACTGCAAATCATTGCTAATAAATGCGGCCTGTCAAAGCTGGATCTGTTCACGTTCATGGTTGATTATTTCTACAAGACCAAGAAGGATCCAAGAGACCTGAATGACGATTTACTTAAGAATGCGATCAACCGAAAGACGGATAATATTGTGGCTTTTATCAAAACGCAGGAGCAGGATCTACTGATACCTATGAAGAAGGATGGTGAAAGGTTGAATGCGTCGCAAAGGCAGATCGTGGAACATTTCAACAAACATATCATTGCGCATAATGAGCAGCAAAAGAAGTCATACGATGGGCAGGTAGGGGTCATTAACCGTATGGCCGAGTTGTTAAACAGATTAGATAGCGCTCAGCTTGATAAGAACAAACTAAAGAAACGCTTCAGCGGTATCCTGGACCACTATATAACCGAACGAGAAAAGATGAACATGCTCAGTAAGCAGGTGGATAAGGATGAACTAATACGCTTCATCAGGGAACAGGTCAATAACCTGTAGTTTTTTTTAGGTATGGTATAGAGATTTAATGACGATTATGCATATCAATATCACGAAGAGCGAAACGGGCAACAACAAAGGCAGCAGCGGCCAGCTGGTCGCTTACTTAGAAAAAGAAAACCGGTTGGCTGAAAACCTGGATCAGTACCAACAGCCGGAATATTGGTTTAGCCATGACCGGGATAACGTTCAGCCTTATGAGGTGAGGCAAGGCATTGACAACAATGTAGCGAAGCTTTCTAAAGACGACGCTAAATTCTTTCTGATCAATATTAGCCCGAGTGAAACGGAGTTGCTGTATCTGAAGGAATTATACAGCGTAGATGGCGCAAAGCATCATTTAAAAGATTATGCTAATTTAGTTATGGATGCTTATGCCAGGAACTTTAAGCGTAATGGTATAGAAAGCAACAAAGACCTGGTTTATTATGGTAAGCTGGAGCAGAACCGATATTATACCTATAAAGACTTGGAGGTACGTAAAGGTAAAGCGGTTAAAGGCGATATCAAACCGGGGGAACAGATGCATATCCAAATCATTGTCAGCCGTAAGGATGCTAGCAATAGCATCAAGCTAAGCCCGCTCAATAACTCGAAAGGAAAAAATACGGCCCATAGCCAAAAGGTCGGGCAATTTGACCGGGTTGCGCTCAAGCAGCTGTCGGAAAGTTTATTTGACCGGATGTTTGGCTATGAGCGGGAAGTCAAGGAATCGTTTAAGTATGTCAATACGCTTAAGCACTGTACTTATGAGCAGAAAGCGGAAGTAAGGGAACTGCACCGGGTTGAACAAGCCGGTAAAGTTGCTATCGAACAGGGCCACAGGCATGGTGGCGGTCTGATAGATACCTTATTGAAAGGCGGTCAATATATGGGTGGAGGCGCCGTACAGGATGAGGGTAAGCCGCGAAAGAGGAAGAGAAGGCGGGGTCAGGGACAAGATCATGATCAAAGCCCTGGTTATTCCTTGTAAGGACATTGAACCCATACGGCTTCGGCAGATCGCGTAATAAACCCGCGCGTTGCGCTGGGTTTCATTCCGCTGCCAGCCGCGCCGCCGCGCGTGCAGGAGTGTATTCGTTCCTCATGCACACCTGCCTTGGCCGTCCTCATCAATTGATAGGTCACAGCGCCGCTGTCACAAAATTAGCTGCGCGGTAAAACTGTCAAGGGTATATAAATCCCGATGATAGAATCGGGCCCCTTGACAGTTTTACCGCTAACAGCTCCGGTTGTTTAAGCGGCGATATGACCTGGAGTGCACAGATGGCATCTGCCATATTAAATAGATCTTCGTGTGATTCAAACTCAAGACATGAACTTAACATAATGAATCCCGTAAGCGGGATTTCAATAAATCATCTTTACCTAATGAGTCTTAGCTACAATTACCGCCGTTGCATCATCAAACGTATTGTTACCCTTGAATGTACCAACGGTGATTTTAACATCGTATAGATGGTTATCTGAATCCTTAATTAAATAGCTATATAATGTTGATTTTGTAACATAAGGCAAAGTATTGCCTGTTTCATAATCCACAGCGGTGTATATTGTATCCTCGCCAGACCCGTTAGGAGTCAATATTATGCGATCTTTTAAATAGTTGCTTAGATAATTTCTACGCAATGTTTTTACTCTGTTTGAATCTAAAGACCACTTGATTGTACCTGTAAGGGCATCCATACAATAAATGGTATGATAACCAAAAGCGTAAAGATTGCCATTTCTCGTATATAATTGCTTTAAACCGAGATTGAATTTTTGCCAAATTTCCTTACCTGTGAAGAAATCTTTGCAAACCAATGTAGGCCAATATTTATCTATTGTATGATGTACTGATGCGGAGTCACTTTTAATGACGTTATAAACATAATTTTTAAAGTAAGCAGGCAATACAGTCGTTTTATCGCTACTGTCTACTAATGATCGATAAACATCTCCGGTATTCTTATCATATTCATGAAATTCTATTACAACATCATTAATGATGAGGTTATGATTAATAGCATTATAAGTACTAATGGTAGGACTTATAACCGGCCCCTTTTGATTGTGCCATAATTCCTTTCCAGAAAGGTTAAATGCATAGCGGTCACCTGTACAAGAAACATAATAAATCACATCGTCTAAAACGATAGGGCAATAGCAAGCATGCTCACTAACTTCATTTGCCCATAAGACTTTGCCTGATATTAAGTCAAAACAGTAGAATCTTTCATTCGCATAACCGGCGTTGGTACTACAATAAAGTTTATCGTTTTTATAGACGGGTGTAATTGCATTGATATACAACTGATCATAATGGCTAACCCATGAATCACCTTTGTTTAAGAATAATGGTCCTTCCGGCTTCTTTATGGTTTGAGTACAACCAAAGCTAAGAAATAATAAAGCCGGCACGATAACCCATAAGTTCAGCGAGGTGGTAACAGTTGATTTCACAATTTTAAAGGCAAGGTTAGCTGTAAATATAAAAATAATATCTGCTCTAAAATAGCCTCCCTGAACGTCATTGATAGATTGCGCCGTCCTAACAGGCTTAATAGGCGCACTAAACTTTGATTAGGATTTTTTACCTTTTCAGTTATGTAGCGAGATTCTGCTTAAACCTATCGCTTTGTTTGAAATTTTAATATTGCGCTATGGTCGCCGTCATAGTAATAGTTGGCTATGCTGGCAGACGAACTAACTTGGGGATGAGAATAAAACACTACCGACTTCACTGATGAATTCGATAGATGTCCAAAATGTCGGTAATGTTCCTTAACGATTAATAAAATAACCGTTCGACCAACCAAAGCTTGAAACGATTAAAAACCTTCATAATAATATATAAGTGAACAATTGTTAGCCCTTGTTTTTAAGAATTTCAATCTTCTCTTGTTCGCTGGCTAATAAACGTTCATAAAGTTTTCTATTTTCTTCGAAAAGTTCTAAAACTTTATCAATCGGATGAAAAGTAGGCTGATAATTTATGGCATTCAACGTCGATGTGTCAGTACTAGTAAATGTATTCGATATTATATTTAAAACACTTTCCTCGCTAAAGTTTTTAATTGCTTCAACAGGTACTTTTAATATTTCCGCTACCTGGCTTAATATGTCATCTTCAATGATTTCTTTCTGTTCTAATAAAGAAACCCTTTTTTGACTCCATTCTTCACCTAAAGATGCTGCCAGTGCTTCCTGTTTTAATCCCAGCATTTCCCGGAAGCGTTTAACGTTGCGGCCCTGGTGAATGTTCTTTGGTGTATCGATAGTGTTCATAGGTATGGATGTAGCGTTCGTTCAAAATTAAACAAAATATTAAAAAGCTACGGCTTATCTAATATAGAAATAATATCGGGTTAAATATGCCGATTTAGGTATCGGATAGAAGACCGCAGAATAGTTTAGCATTTTCCCGTTGTGGAGATTTGTAATGCCGGTCAATGGAGAACGGTATCAAACTGAAGGCTTATGTATTGCGGTATTTATGCTCCCTGGGATCATGTTCCAAAATTCCTTCGCTATGCCGAAGTGATGAACCCCTTGGTTCCGGTCATGTATTTTTTTGATGCGAACGATGTGGAAGGTCATGAAGAAAAGTTAAAGACCTGGCGGCATTTTGTGGTTACGGATGCTTATTTCAATGATGCGCGTTTTGGTCCGGGCAGCCTGATCTTTGATTATGAACAGAATGTAAGATTAGTGGAAGCGCTTTATTTGCTTTCCTTGGATCGTGATGATGCTCCCAATAAAGTAAACCAAATAACTGAGGAACAACTGGCTACTGAAAGAGCGGAATGGGTCTGGTTTCCGGTTGAGCTTACGGAAAAAGAATTGCTGGATCCCTATGTCCCTATTAAAGCCGCATTTGAGGAATTACAGCTTCAGCAGTTCCGGGATCATTTATCGGAATGGCTGAATGCTGCTTTGTCCATAGATGCGGTTGATGAGTATATGAGCGCCGGGGAGATCATTATGGTATATGATCACCTGAAGAAGATGTATTCAGCGGCTTGGCTGATCTTTCAGCGTGATACCGAGCGAACCCAGTATAAGGATAAAACGAGGAGGGCTAGGGAAAGCTCGGATTGTCCGGACGGTAAACAGGGTGAATTGGAAGAAGAGGAAACTGATAATATAGACGGGGAAACTAACGATAGTATTTCGCTGTGAGAACGGAAACGATCAAACTTACGGAGCCGCAACATCAGGAATTGCAGGAAATAGCGAAAGCGCTGCTAAGTCAATATCAAATTGAGAAAATCATCTGCTTTGCCGTACTCAGTTCCTCGGATAATAATGAAACGGCTTTTGCAGACCGGGAGGTGAGCTCATCCAACGCATATTACTTGCTGGTGTTAACCGCAGAGCTTGTTCGTATCGAATATGCGATGCAGGATTATATCAGCAAACTGTTCCCGGGTACCTTAGTGATCGCGCATGGACAACAAACAGTCATGGACCTGGTTTATAAACATGACCGCTTCTTTCTCCATGCCTGCCTCAACGGGGCGCTTATTTTTACGGCTGATGGATTTACAATGAACCCGGAGTTTGAACCCAAACTAATAGAACAGGTAACATCGAAGGACAGGGAGGCGTTTAAACATATCTATAATCTTGCAACCGGTTTTATGGAATGTGGTTTTGACTGTTATGAGAAAGGATTTTATAATAACGTCACTTTCGTATTACACCAGGCGGTGGAACACGGATGTAGGGCATTGATCAGGTTATTCACAGGTTATCATTCGGACATTCACAATCTCACCCGTCTTTTGGATTTCTGTAAATGTTTTTCGCAGGAGCCTGCTGCTTTATTCCGGCGGCATTTTGAACCAGAAAAGAAACTATTCGGCATATTGGCCGCGAGTTATTCTGAAGCTAGGTATCGCGATAATTACAGCGTGAGTAAGCACGACGCGAATGAGTTGTGTTCACTCGTTAAAACTTTTCTGGACTTGGTACGGAAGCTATCGGGTAAGGAAAGCCTTTCCGTGCCTTTGTAAAAGGTTTATAAGCATTAATGCACGTAGTCGCTTCCGTCTTACCCCATTACTTCGCCAGACACCGTCGCCGTTAGGTTTCTTGTCCGCCACATATCGTAACATAGATCGTAGCTGGATCTTGGGGATTACCATTTCTGTCTTCGCTTTTCAATCTTAGCCTATCCGTAAACGCAGAAAAAGCATAAATTATAGTAGACTCACCAGTCGAAAAAGACGGAAAATACCAAGGAGTAGCATACGACTGTTCAAACAATACGGTATAATCGCCGATTCCGTTTTTCAGAATTTGGAGAACATTTCCTAAACTGTTGATAATTGAGCCGTCCGTTCCCCTGAACACAACACCCGTGGTGATCTTGTTATTGTCCCTTATGTTTATCCCTTTAAAGATTGGCTTTTCTGCGATGTCCATGTATGCACAGCCCTCGTCAGAGACATTATACTTAGCACCGTCACTGGCTACGTTGATATATTTTCTTGCACTATCCGGTTGATAGCTATTGAAACTCCGGAAACCGCAATCCCTAACGTTAATTTTAACTGGAGAATCGGCTAGTGCTCCAAGCTGGCCTACAATATTATTGGTCACATATTGGTTTGGAATAGAATAAATTCGGTTAAAAGTTGACCCATAAACATTAAGTATGGATAAACCGGCACCATTGCCGGCGTAATACATGATATCAGCCAACCCTCCGTTCCCCTCAAAGTATACTCCGTGAATATTGGCGGATATACTACCGCCAATACTGGTAGTACCTGCATCAATCATTAGGCCTCCCTTGCGGACTGCGGTTGATTCCCAGCCATTACCTTCAATGTCGCCACCAAAAATATTCAAAAGTACACCTCCTGTTACAGACAATGCCAATGTTTTATTCGATGAAAAAGTGCATCCATAAAAATTGATATCATTGGGTGGCAATGTCTGCCCCTGCATAACCATCCCATAATTGTTCTGACTGACAATACAGGTGTAGAACCCTGCACCCAGAAAATTGTCGGTCAGCATTCCTTGTTCAAAAAGGTTTATTCGTACATTATGCATTTCCATGAAAGCTGAATATTCTATTTTGACACCGGTGCCCTGGTACAGCGCAGCTTTTTTTGTTAACTTAAAATTTGACAGCGAATAATTCTGCACCAAAGCTCCCGGAAATTGAGAATAGAATCGAAGAGCATTTCCGGTACCATTATAAATAATTTCGGTACTGCCCATGCCTGAACCATTTACCGATATTCTTCTGATGGCTGATTCATCACCCACCAATTGATTAAATTCAACTCCGGTTTCAAGCAGATAGGAGCCTTCAGGAATATACATTGTGCCGCCATATGGGGAGTTAGATAAAAAATCACTTACTGCTGAAAATGCAGGGTAATTGTCACTGGTATTATCCCCCCTAGCCGCAAACCATTTAACATTAATTTCACCTGAATAAAGTCGTTTCCACCTGCCTATGGAGCCGGTGCTGAAAATTGTACCATTGTTGTCCTGCTCATTGGAGCTATTGTCCCAATAAAAATGGCCTCCTCCACCATCACCTGGGGAATAATAACCAAGCACATCTGCGGTAGTATCTATAGTGCCGACTGTTGTTCTTAAATCAGAAATTGTTTGAAAAATCATAGGAAAGTTATTGACCAAATAAGTTATAATATAATACTTATTGGAAAGTTATTAGATATATTGTAACCAAATATAGATATGCAGCACCAATTAATTATAAATAATAGTCGATCAAAAACCAACCTCAAATTTAATGCTCGAAATTCAATTTCAAGGTAGCGGCATTAAGCAATCCGGATTTTATATCGTGTTATAATTTGCGGCGCAAACCTTTATTCGGTCCATATTCTTGGCGATGGAGCAGTGACATTATCATTTAATACCAGTTGTTGCATCGATTTTCTTTCTATACGGACTTCTTCATTTTGAATCGGTATTTTTATTTGAAAGATAATTATTCGGTGTATTATGGTCATAGGCGGGATGATTTTTACAGAAGTTTTTGGGGGCTGGTGAATACTGCTATACCATGCTCAGCCTTTTTTCCCACCGCACTACCAATGCTCAATGGTTTTGATCCGTTTTGTTTCTCATCACACGAGGATATCAAAAAACATTTATCGAACTGTTATTGTACAATATTGGTTAATTGAATTGTTCAAAATTAAATCAGTCGTAAAATATTCGCTCAAGTGTGTCTTATCGAAACATTTTGATCACTCGTCCCATTTCAATTTGTACCGGCTCCGATGACTCAACTTTGCAGGCCGATGTAGCCGTATCATATAATCGTTTTTCTAATTTCTGCATATCCTCACTCGTTTTGCTATCCAGAACTTTGGCGTAATGTTGGGTTGTCTTTATACTATTGTGTCCAAGCATTTTTGAAACAGTTTCTATCGGAACCCCATTTGACAAAGTGACCGTGGTGGCAAAAGTATGCCTGGCCATATGAAAGGTTAATGTTTTATTGATACCACACAAGTCGCCGATCTCTTTAAGATAACTGTTCATTCGCTGGTTGGTCAATACCGGTAAGAGCAATGACCTACGTACGCAGACGGGATGGTCTTTATAATTTTCTATAATTTCCAGCGCCTCTTTTAATAAAGGGATATGTGAGGGAGTATCCGTTTTATGCCTTTTCGTAAAGACCCATAATTTATCGTCCTCGCCCTTGGCTATTTCTCCCGGGGTCAATTTCTGCACATCGATGTATGCCAATCCTGTATAGCAGCTGAAGATAAAAATATCACGCACCACATTTAAGCGTTCGACACTTAATGTTTTGTTTCTGATAATATCCAGCTCATGACTTGTTAAAAAAGTTCTTGGAGAAGGCTTCGCGGTCGACTTATAGTGTAGAAATGGATTGGCAACAATCCATCTGTTAGCCAAGCAAAAGAGGATGATCTTCTTTAAGTGCTTGACATATTTGTCAGCTGAAATAGGGATACAATTCTTTTCCGTCCGCAAATAGAAGTCATAGTCTTTTATAAAATTAAAATCGATTTTCCTCAATTCATAGTCCGTGCGCTTAAATTTCCATTCAACAAATTCCCGTGCGTGCTTCAGAGAGCTTTTAAAGGTTTTGAGCGTGTTGGCTCCAAAGCCCCTGCCAACCAGGGATTCCATCTGTTTATTGTGATCGCTGAAAATCTCCAATAACATTTTAGATTTTTTTCCCTTGCCGTCAAGTTCGTTCCGCAAGGTATCGGCAGTGATCTCTTCTTCGGTGTCCAGCAAGCGGGTATGAATACGTTTAAGCTTCGCCAGGATACTGTCCAAATGGGCATTTAAACTCCGGGCATCCTCCGTATTTCCACGGGCTTTTCCACGTTTTTCGTCCCATTTTTCAGGTTCGATTCCTCGCCCGATGGTCGCTTCACTCCGTTTTCCGTCTACAGAAATACGCAAATAGATAGGTAGATTACCTGATTCATAGCCTTTTACCTTCTTTAGATAAAAAAGCAGGTTAAAATTTTTAGTCTTCATTAACTCACCAATTTTTGTTCACAAATCGTTACAAACCTACATTTACAGGCTGCGAAAATCAAGATGTTCATTTTTTGAACACCTTGATATACAATTAATTATGACACTTTTGGTGAGTAAATTGGTAAGTGATCAAAAAACGCTCTAAAACTCACCAGAACGGTGAAAAAAGATGCATAAAATGGTCATTCTACCAAAATCAAAAAGCCTGTAAACATTTGATTTACAGGCTTTTTGATTGTTTTTGAATTTTACGTATGTGGTCCCGACGAGAATCGAACTCATATCTAGAGTTTAGGAAACTCCTATTCTA
>NZ_JBCECK010000092.1:0-21111 GCF_039207105.1 Mucilaginibacter sp. | reverse complement strand
TATATAAGCTTTTTCTTCTGTACTTTCTAAAAGAGGCGCAAATGTAATTAAAAAAGTCAAAATTAAAAAATCAAAATAATAAAGTTTCATTGGGGTGCGAAGAGCGGGGAATTGGGAGCCGGAAATATATTATATTAAGTGCCACGTTAGGTGCGTGGAGCGCGATGTATTAAGTTTCAATAGAGAGCTAATACATTCCCGCACCTCACTCCTCGCTCCCAAATTCCCCCGCACCCCACCTAAACACTCTGACACAATTCTATCAGCACACCATTAGCGCTTTTAGGGTGCACAAAACATACCAGCTTATTATCGGCACCGGGCTTTGGTTTATCGTTCAAGAGTATAAATCCTTCCTGCTTTAACCGCTTCATTTCGGCTTCGATATCATTCACTTCAAAGGCTATATGGTGTATGCCTTCACCCTTTTTCGCTATAAATTTTGCTATAGGGCTGTCATCATTCAGGGCTTGTAAAAGCTCTATTTTGTTAGGGCCGGTTTGCAAAAAAGCGGTTTCAACACCCTCCTGCTCTACCCGCTCTGTTTTATATACCGTGGTGTTTAATAGCTTTTCATATATATCGCCGGCAGTTTTTATGTTATTAACGGCTATACCTATGTGCTCAACTTTGTTCATGTCCAAATATTGTAAATTAATGGTCAGGATTCGTATTTTAAACCTTTGTATAAATGAAATTCAATAAAAACTTGCGTATCTTTGTTTTTGTTAATGATACATAAGAACTATGAATATCCCAATTTATTTAGATAATAACGCCACAACACCAATGGACCCAAGGGTTCTGGAAGCCATGCTACCTTATTTTAATGAAAAATTTGGTAATGCGGCAAGCCGTAACCATGCCTTTGGATGGGTTGCAGAAGAAGCTGTTGATTATGCGCGTGAGCAGGTAGCCAAATTAATTGGCGCATCTGAAAAGGAGATCATTTTCACATCGGGCGCTACTGAATCAGATAACCTTGCTATTAAAGGTGTATTTGAAATGTATAAAGATAAAGGTAATCATATTATTACTACCGTTACCGAGCATAAAGCAGTTCTTGATGCCTGTAAACACGTTGAAAAACTGGGTGGTAAAGTTACTTACCTGCCTGTTAAGGAAGACGGTTTGGTTGATCTTGCTGTTTTAGAGCAAGCCATGACTTCTGAAACCATCCTGGTATCGATCATGTATGGTAACAACGAAATTGGTGTTGTACAACCTATCAAAGAAATTTCAGCCATCGCCCACAAATACGGTGCTTTGTTTATGACAGATGCTGTACAGGCAGTTGGTAAAATTCCGGTTGATGTTATTGCTGATGGTATTGACCTGCTGGCTTTATCAGCCCATAAAATATATGGCCCTAAAGGTGTTGGTGCCTTATACGTACGCCGCAAAGGCCCAAGGGTTAAAGTAACCGCACAAATGGACGGTGGTGGCCATGAGCGCGGTATGCGTTCAGGTACATTAAATGTTCCTGGTATTGTTGGCTTAGGTAAAGCCTGCGAGCTTTGCGGTTTAGAAATGGAAAGTGAAGCCAAACGTTTATCAGCATTACGCGATAAATTACAGGCAGAACTTACGGTATTGGAAGAAAGCTATGTAAACGGTAACGTTGAACACCGCTTACCACACGTAGCCAACATATCATTTAAATATGTTGAAGGCGAAGGCTTAATGATGGCCATGAAAGATCTGGCTGTATCATCAGGTTCGGCTTGTACCTCTGCTTCGTTAGAGCCATCATACGTACTGAAAAGCTTAGGCTTGTCAGACGATCTGGCACATTCATCTATCCGTTTTGGTTTAGGCCGCTTCACTACCGAAGAAGAAATTGATTACGCTATTAAAGTAACTAAAGAAGCCGTTACTCACCTGCGTGACCTTTCACCACTTTGGGAAATGTTTAAAGAAGGCATCGACCTTAACTCAATTGAGTGGGCAGAACATTAATAAGTTATACGTGTTACGTTTTGCGTAATACGTTTTAAAAACAAACACAAACTAAAATTAACGTACTACATAAAACGTATTACGTATAACAAACAAAGAAAATGGCATATTCAGATAAAGTAATCGATCACTATACTAACCCCCGCAACGTTGGTACTTTGGATAAAAGCAGCCACAAAGTTGGTACCGGCTTAGTAGGTGCACCTGAGTGCGGCGACGTTATGCGCCTGCAAATACAGGTTGATGATAACAATGTTATCACCGATGCAAAATTTAAAACTTTCGGATGCGGTTCGGCTATCGCTTCTTCATCATTAGCTACTGAGTGGTTAAAAGGCAAAAGCATTGACGATGCCATGAAGATAGATAACATGGATATTGTTGAAGAACTGGCTTTACCTCCGGTAAAAATTCACTGCTCAGTTTTGGCAGAGGATGCTATTAAAGCAGCTATCAATGATTTCCGCGTAAAAAACGGCTTAGCGCCAATTGAAAGCGAAAAAGTACACCACTAATAAGAAATTAGAATCAAGAAGCCAGATATAAGACTTCGGCTTGTTGGTTCTAATACTTTAAAACAAATAAATTTGGATCAATTGCGAGGTAATTTCTTGTATCTTGATTCTTATCTCTTGATTCTATTACTATGGTAACTGTAACCGATAAAGCAAAAAGTAAAATTGATCACCTGATGCAGGATGCAGGGCTTGATGCCTCGTATTTTCTTCGTGTGTCTGTGCAGGGTGGTGGTTGCTCAGGTTTATCATACAATCTTGATTTTGATAACGAAGAGAAAAAAGGCGACCAGTTTTTTGAAGACCGCGGAGTTCGTTTCGCGCTTGACATGAAATCATTCCTGTACCTTGCCGGTACCGAACTTGATTTTACTGACGGACTTAACGGTAAAGGTTTCGCTTTCAACAATCCTAATGCAAGCCGTACCTGCGGCTGCGGCGAAAGCTTCTCGGTATAATTTTACTATAAACAATATTGAAAGCGGCACCCATTGGGTGCCGCTTTTGTTTTTATAAGTTTTTTGTCCTTGCAACTACTCACAGAAAATCGACTTTGTGATTGCTGCGATAGCGTGGCAATCGCAAACTTTACAAAGAAGATTTGCTTAGTTCGCGATTGCTTCGTTCCTTACAGCTATAACTATTTTTTGAGCAATAAAGAGAATACTTACGAAGTTTTGAAAACTTCGTAAGTATGGCAGTGCAGTTTATAGTCCAGAATCTGCTAAAACATGGCATCCGCCTCTACCCCATCCGGAATAGCCTGCTCCACACTCCAGTGCTCAGCTATTTGATGATCAGTAACCTTGAATATTTCATAAAATACATAACCCTTCCCATCTCTTTTAAATTCAGATTGAACTGTCACAAAATTACCTTCGCCAATAATACGGTGAAGTTTGATGCTGCGGTCAGGGTTAGTGTTTAAATAGTCAAACAGGTTTTTCCCGCTTTGAATAGCTGACAGATCATGTTCCACATAATCCTCATGAATAAAATTTTCAGCAGGTTTCTTTTCAACAATTGCTTTATAAAACTCCTCAACAACATGTTTACTTTCGGTAGTTGATACATGAATATCAATTTCACTCGTTCCATTAGTGGCGGTGATTGCCTCCCCACTTTGATCAGGGAGCGTCTGTATGGCATCCCAATGTTCGGCCAACATGCCATCTTTTAGTTTAAACAAATCGATAACGGCCATGCGCTTCCCCATAAAACTGATATCCAAATGGGTAATCACCAGGTCGCCCTCCTGAATGGCTCTGATGATGGGCGATTTTGCATCCTCAGGCGGCGGAGGCAAAGTTTTTAAATAGTTGATCACATCTGTAATCCCCGCCCTACCCTGTTTAACCGTTGGATTGTGCTGTATATAGTCTTCGCGCACAAATTCGGGAATCAGCTCGGCTTTGCGCTGCCCAATAATTTGTTTATAAAATGATAGTACTTGTTGTTTATTGGTTAAAGTATCCATAATAGTATTTGCTTTGGTGGCAGCGCATGTACAAATAAAAATGCAGCAGCATGCCAATAAATTGGTAATCTTCATTACTCGTTTTTAAGAAAAATTTAACGTAAAAATTAGCTCGTGCGAAACATTGACGCTAAAAGCTCAGCGTTTTTGGGCAACCTGCTTAGCAGGCCGGATTTTTGGCAATCCTGATTGGATATGTGTTTTGAGTAATTATGCCTCTAAGATAAATTATTTTTTGGACTTTTGGATTAAAAGACTTTGGGACAATACAATAGGACTTTCATCCTGAAAAACGAAGGATCTGCTATCGAATTTGCTTATCGCCGAATAGATGCTTCGCTGCGTTCAGCATGACAACTTTTTTACTCTTCTGCAGGTGCTGAATAAAATCTATTGTCAAAATTCACCAGGAAAAGTTCGGTTGTGGCGCGGGTTACGGCGGTATAAAACCAGCGTAAAAAATCCATGTTGATCATTTCGTCAGTTACGTAGCCCTGGTCAACAAATACAGCGTCCCACTGGCCGCCCTGGGCTTTGTGGCAGGTAATGGCATAGGCAAACTTTATTTGCAGCGCGTTATAGTATGGATTAAGCTTCAGTTCATTATGCATGGCGCGCTTATTAGGCAGGTGCTCATAATCTTTCATCACCTCCTCATAAAAACGCTTCTGGTCAGCTTGTGATAAGGCTGGCGAATCGGCATATAGCGTATCAAGCAATACTTTACAGTCCAGCGTAGGGTCTTCGGCGTAATCAATAAACTCTATCTGCACATCAGCAAAGCGAAAACCATACATATCCTCTGTTCGGCGTACCTTCCTGATGCGGGCAATATCACCATTAGCAATAAAATTGGTACTGCTTTCGTCCTGCTCCTGCAGCCAGAAATAATTGTTCTTGACCACCATGATCTGGTCGCCACCGGTTAGCTCTTCCTCCCGGTACAAGATCCGGTTCCTGATCTGTCCGTTATACAAGTTAGCGTTTTTGTTCGACCGGCAAATGATCAGCGTTCTGTCATAACCATATTTTCTGTAAGCATACTCCAACCCTTCTGGCAGGCGCTCGCCCGTCATCCGGAAAACATCCTTGTACCCCTTGGTGGTAACCTTTGGTGTGGTAATTTCTTCGGCCCTGATAATATCGCGTATGCGGGTGGCATTATACAAAATTCCCGAATCCTTGCCCTGGCGTAATACATCTGTCAATTCATAACCAAAAACAGTCAGGCCAAATTTATTCTGCACAAAACCCGCTTCAAGCGCGGGGCTATTTTCAGAGCCTACCGGAGGTAGCTGCGCGGTATCACCAACTAATACCAACTTGCAATTTTTATCATTGTATACGTACCTTATCAGGTCGAAAAGCAAAGATGCTCGGCTCCCATTAGGCTCATCAGAGATCATGGAAGCTTCATCAACAATAAACAGAGTATCGCTGGCCAGATTATCGGCGATAGCAAAGCCATCATCCAAATTAAGGGCTGATTTTTTGCGATAAATACGCTTATGTATGGTATACGCCTTGCGGCCCGAGTAATTGGTAATAACTTTAGCTGCCCGGCCTGTAGGGGCTAATAAAACCGCCTTGTACTTATACTCCCGTAATGCCTTTACCAACGCACCCAATACAGTGGTTTTACCTGTACCCGCATAGCCTCTTAGTATAAAACACTCATCGCCATCATCGCTTAATAAAAAATCGTGCAACCGGTTAAATAATTCCAGTTGCTGCCCGGTTGGCTGATGCGGGAAAGCCTTACGTATATGATCAATTGCCGACACCTTACAAAAATGCTGATAAGTAATTTAATTAAGCAGTATTAGTTATAAATTTGAGCATGGAATTTAATGAAGATAAAATAGAGTATCAGGATGATGATTTTGTGGAGATATACTCTAAAAGAGCGATATTTTGGTTTTCGGTATTCAGTTTTATATACGGCGGAGTACTGCTCATACTTAATTTAAGAGCTGCAGGTTATAAAAAAGTTATAGCAGAGGTAGCGGCTTTTATGGTGGTTTACTATATCGCGTCGGCCTTTGCTGTGATTGCCTTAAATATTAAAGTCGACCTTTCGACCATAAAAATGGCAAGTTCGGGCATGCAGGTGCCTCCCGAGGTAATGAAGTCCATGTTGATACTCAGTGGCGTATCTATCCTGATAAACGTGATAGGCGCACTGGTGCTTACCCGATATTTTTTCAAAAAGTACTTCCCGGATGATGATTACTATCCGCGCCCGGTTTTACAGCCTATTATCATTTTTGTTCTGATATACCTTGCCTTTCGCTTTATCATGTAACCGGTGCCGTACCCTGCCAGTGCATTTTAACCGGTATAATTAGGGTATCTGCCAAAAAATATTACTTTTGTTAAACAGCATGAGCGAATATAATTACAACTACCATGATGATAGCTTTAGCCTTGACGAGGCTGATAGTTATACTTTATTGATACAGATTGATAAAACATCGTTTTCATACGCCATTACCCACCAGGATAAACTGATTGCCTGTGCAGATATGCACCCGCTTGATGAGCTGAGCAATCCGCAGGAACTGCTTGACCTTTTATCGGCCAAATACAAACAGGTGGTGGTTGGTTTACCATCCAATGGCTTTACGCTGGTTCCGCAAAGCTTATTCAGCCAGGATCATATCAGCAGCTTCGGGCGTTTTCTGGATTTAAAACCGAACGAAAAAGTATCCGCGCAGCAGCTTGATGGCGAAAACATCATTATATACAAAACTAACAACGATATTGTTACCGCAGCCGAAGAGTTTGGTCTGCGCCATACCGTATTTGCGTTAAAAGGTTGGGTAGCAGCTATAGCTCAGAATAATCCGGGCAATACAGATCTGTATCTTGACATCAACGGCACACAGGTAACATTTGTGGCCTTTAATAATGGCAAACTGCGTTTCCACAATAAATTTGAGTTTAAAAACAACGATGAGCTGGCCTATTTTACTACCCTGATAAGTAAAGAGCTTAACATTGAACCCGCCGATGCCACTATTCATTTAAGCGGCGAAATTGAGGCCGATGCTCAAAGCATTAATCGCCTGGCTGAGTTTTTTGGCACAGTAAAGCTTAATGAACTGCAAATTGTTCAAATACCCCGCGAAATAGAATCACACAAAATATTGTCACTTGCTGCTTTATCTTTATGCGCATCATTGGAGGTAGTTTAAAGGGACTAAGGCTTAACCCGCCTAAAAATCTTCCGGTACGCCCTACTACAGATCTGGCCAAGGAGGCTTTGTTCAATATTTTGCAAAATCAAATTGAGTTTGAGGGTATCAAAGTACTTGACCTGTTTAGCGGTACAGGCAACATCTCTATGGAGTTTGCCTCCAGAGGCGCAGCTCAGGTAATAGCTGTCGACCGCAGCATACACTGTGTCAATTATTTAAAAGACGCCTCGCGCCAGCATAAGCTGGAGCAAATTAAAACCTACAAGGAGGATGTTTTTAAATACCTGCAAATAGAAACCGAACAATACGACCTTATATTTGCCGACCCTCCTTATGATCTGAATAAGATTCCCGAGATACCTAAAATAGTTTTTGAGCGCAATATTTTAACACCCGGTGCACTGCTGATTGTGGAGCATCAATCCATGCAAAATCTAAGCAACCATCCTGCTTTTGTGGAGCAACGTAAGTACGGGCATTCATCGTTCTCGTTTTTCCGGGCCGACGAATAGCAACATCAAATTAAACCAGTATCAATACGTATATGGCAAATGATAAAGTAAAAAATCTGAAAACCGAAATACTCTCCAATAACTGGTATACGCTAAAAAAAGTCACGTTTGATCTGCTTCAGGCCGATGGTTCGTACACCAGCATGTCGCGCGAAGCTTATGACCGTGGTAATGGAGCAGTTATATTGCTTTATAATAAAGATAAACAAACCGTGATATTAACCCGGCAGTTTAGGCTGCCAACCTTTATTAACGGTAATGCTGATGGGTATATGATCGAGTGCTGCGCGGGCCTGCTTGATGCAAACAATCCGGAAGATTGCATCAGAAAGGAAACCGAGGAAGAAACCGGTTATAAAGTTACCCATGTACAAAAGATATTCGAGGCATATATGTCGCCGGGCTCAGTTACCGAAATTTTGTACTTTTTTGTTGCTGAATATGCAAAAGACATGAAAGTTAGTGACGGTGGCGGCCTGGCCGAAGAAACAGAAAATATAGAGGTAATGGAGCTGGATTTCGCCGAAGCCTGCAACATGATCAGTACCGGCCAGATCAAGGATGCCAAAACCATTATGCTGTTGCAATACGCACAAATAAACAGCCTGCTTAGTTAAACTTTGCCGATATATATAATTACTTTTGATCAAGCAAAAACACATCCCTAACCTACTATGAAAATCGCTCTTTTCCCCGGCTCTTTTGATCCGGTTACCAAGGCACATGTTGATATTGTAAAACGATCTGTTGGTTTGTTTGATAAGGTGTATATCGGCATAGGCGCCAACAGCAGCAAACAAGGGCTTTTAAGCATTGAAACCCGCGAGCAAATGCTCAGGGCAGTTTTTCAGCATGATGACCGGATACACATTGTAGCTTACGAGGGGTTGACCGTAAATTTTTGCAAAAGTATTGGCGCAACGTATATGATCAGGGGTATCCGCACGGTATCAGATTTTGAATACGAAAAAGCCATAGCCCAGATGAACCACGCCCTTATGCCCGATATTGAAAGCATTTTTATTGTAAGCAAGCCGGGCTACTCCTCTATAAGTTCAACCATTGTACGCGAAATTATGCGGCACAACGGCGATGTGGCCCAGTTTATACCTACTGAGGCATTAGCTTATTTGTAGCCAGTTTTTCTTTATGCAGCACATCTAAAATTGAGGGGAAGGTATTATCAATTATAGGTTCGATGTGCTCTTTCTCAAACCAGCGTACATCGGTAATGCCCTCTTCTTTTTGGGGCTTTAGCTTATCCTTACCCTTGCTATCCATCTTGAACCAGTGCGTTTTTTTGAGCACTACATCGCCGCGGTTAATATATACATGGTAGGTTTTGCATATTTTTTCTTTTAGCTTGCTCACTTTTATACCACACTCCTCCTCTACCTCACGTACGGCGGCTTCTTTTACCTTTTCATCCTTCTCTATTTTGCCCTTTGGCAAATCCCATTTATCGTTCCGGTATATAAATAAATAACGGCCTGCGGGGTTCTTAACCAAACCACCCGCGGCTTCAATTAGGGTGATGCTTTTGACTACAGCTTTCATAAAAGCTTTGGCATCACTGCACTGGATATAGAACAAACTTTTAGGATTGGCCAAAATCCATGTGTAAATTATTTTCAAATCAAAGGTCTCTGCTTCAAGCTTTTCATAAAGTTCTGCCTGCGCCGGTTCAGATTCTGTAACCAGGATCACCTTTTGGTTAATATAAATTCTGTATTTTTGAGCCATGTTTAATAAAAATGAGATAGAACAGCAAGTAGCCGAATTCCTGCTGCAAATTAAAGCAATTAAATTACAACCTAACAATCCTTTTACATGGGCGTCTGGGTGGAAATCACCAATTTATTGTGATAACCGTGTAACACTTTCTCATCCGTCTATCCGTACCTATATCCGTCAACAGTTAACCATTGCCATTCAGGAAAAATTTGGCAGTGTAGGCTGTATAGCCGGAGTTGCTACCGCGGGCATACCTCAGGGTGCGCTTGTAGCTCAGGAACTGGGTCTGCCTTTTATTTACGTACGTTCAAAACCAAAAGATCACGGTACAGGCAGCCTTATTGAAGGTGATGTTACCACTACAGGCAAAAGAGTTGTAGTTATTGAAGATCTGATATCAACAGGTAAAAGCAGCTTGCAGGCCGTTGAAGCTTTACGTGCGGCTGGCTACGAAGTGGCTGGTCTGGCTGCCATATTCAGCTATGGTTTTGATATAGCCGACGAAAACTTTAAACAAGCCAACTGCCCGTACGTTACCTTATCGAACTATAACGCCCTGATTAAATATGCCGAAGAAAACCAGTATATAGCTGATAAAGACGTTGCTGTTTTAAAACAATGGCGCGAAAACCCGGCAGCATGGGGACAAATAGCTTCGAGTTAATTAGTAGTGAGTATTAAGTTGTGAGTAATGAGTTCATAGCACAAGTTTTCAACGCATCACAGTATACTCACTCAAAACTTATCACTCAGAACTCTAAACTGAAAAAGATGACCAAATTTAACAGTAATACCAGCATCAATAAACCTTTGAGTGAGGTTTATAGCTTTTTGGCCGATTTTAATAACCATCAGCAACTGATGCCTGATAGTATTCAGGAATGGTCATCTACTATTGATGAGGCTAACTTCAGTATTCCGAATATGGCTAAACTTTCTTTAAAGATCAATAGTCGCATACCCGATCAGGAAATTACAATTGTTCCGGCAGCCAAAGCACCATTTGACCTGGAACTAAAATGGTCGTTATTTTTTGATAACGACCATACTGATGTAACTTTCACCATTGATGCAGACTTGAACATGATGATGAAAATGCTTGCATCAGGCCCCCTGCAAAAATTAGCTGATCATGAAACGCAAAGCCTAAATACCATTCTAAGCTAAACGCTATAACCTTCAGTTAATATACTTTTCTTTTATATGAATTATTGATAGCTATTACAACATTGATAGCAACCAAGACGATAATTAATGCTCCCATGACTAACATAATTTAATTTAATAGTTTATACAATTATTAAGTCAAATGCTGTTCCATAATTTATAATTGGCTTATTTCGGCGAAATAACAATGTAACACGCTTTTTACAATATAAATTTACTCAAAATGTGGGTAATTATGTACACAGAAGTGTAAATAATTGTGATTATTCATATCCCAATATCCCCAAAATTACACAAACATAATATCCTCCCGGATACCCAAAAAACGAAGTATTTACCGTATTTTTGCGCCAAATTACAGGTGCAGCATGATTACGGTATCCAATTTATCCTTACGTTACGGAAAACGGACTTTATTTGAAGACGTTAACCTCAAATTTTCTCAGGGCAATTGTTATGGCATTATAGGTGCCAACGGTGCCGGAAAATCAACATTTTTAAAGATCCTTTCAGGTGATATAGATCCTACAAGCGGTTCGGTAAGTTTTACCCCTGGCGAACGTATGGCTGTTTTAAGTCAGAACCATTACGCCTTTGATGAATTTACAGTTATTGAAGCCGTAATGATGGGGCATAAAGAAATGTATGCCGTAATGAAGGAAAAAGACGCTATTTACCTGAAGGAAGATTTTACAGATGCTGATGGTGAGCGTGCCGGTGAATTGGAAAACCTTTTTGCCGAAATGGATGGCTGGAATGCTGAAAGCAACGCCGCTACCCTATTGAGCAACCTGGGCATTAAAGAAGAGTTTCACTATAAATTAGTAAAAGACTTGGATAACACCCAAAAGGTTCGTGTATTATTGGCACAGGCCCTTTTTGGTAAACCAGATATTTTATTGCTGGATGAGCCTACCAACGATTTGGATATCCATACCGTAAGCTGGCTGGAAGACTTCCTGGCATCGTACGAAGCTATTGTTCTGGTTGTATCGCACGACAGGCACTTCCTGGATACCGTTTGTACCCACGTGGTTGATATCGACTTTGCCAAGATGACCATTTATACCGGTAACTACACATTTTGGTATGAATCAAGCCAGCTGGCCTTGAAACAACGTGCAGATCAGAATAAAAAGATGGAAGACCGTGTTAAGGAGCTTCAGGAATTTATTCGCCGCTTTAGCGCTAATGCTTCTAAATCAAAACAGGCAACCAGCCGTAAAAAGGCATTGGATAAAATCAATATTGACGAGATACAACCATCAAACCGTAAGTATCCCGGAATTATATTTAATAACCTGGGCCGTGAGGCAGGCGACCAGATATTACAGGTTGAAAACCTAAGCAAAAGCCTTAACGGTGAGCTTTTGTTTAACAACATCAGCTTCACGGTAAATAAAGGGGATAAAATTTCTATCCTGTCACAAAACAGTTTGGCTACAACCGCGCTGTATAATATCTTAACCGGCAGAGATACGGATTTTAAAGGAACCTTTAAATGGGGCGTTACCATTAACCACGCCGATATCCCGATTGATAATGCCGAATATTTTAAAGGCAAGGATGTAAACCTCATCGATTGGCTGCGTGAATACTCTCCAGGTGAAAAGGATGACCAGTTTATCCGTGGCTTTTTGGGCCGCATGCTGTTCTCGGGCGAAGAGGTATTGAAAAAAAGCAATGTACTATCTGGTGGCGAGAAAATGCGCTGCATGTTTAGCCGTATGATGCTGCAACAAGCCAACGTTTTAATGTTCGACGAGCCTACCAACCACCTTGACCTGGAATCGATCACAGCCCTTAATAATGGCATGAAAGACTTCCGTGGAACTATCCTGTTCACCTCACGAGATCATGAATTGGTGGAAACCGTAGCAAACCGGATTGTTGAATTAACCCCCGGCGGTTACATTGATAAACTGATGACCTACGACGAATACATCAACAGCGATGTAGTACAAAAACAACGCGAAGATTTATACGCCTTAGTTTAGATCTGGAGCTATAAAAAAGTCACAGCTCCGAGTATGAATACCGGAGCTGTGACTAACTGATAAAAAACCCCTATTATTTATCATTATATATAACTCCGTTTAACTAAATATGTTTTAAGTATTATAACAACTTCAAGTTGTATTAATGCTTTGTTAAAGAATCTCTTAGCCATTTATAGTCATATTCTTTTAGTTAAACCCATAAATGTCATTTTTTGCCATACACTAAAAAGCATTGAAGCTTTTGAAAAAAAAGTGTTTCAACAACCCACTTAGTAATTATTTTTTTGTTTATTTACAACCCCAATAAATAATGACTCCGTAGCTCAGCTGGTAGAGCAAATGACTCTTAATCATTGGGTCGAGAGTTCGAATCTCTCCGGGGTCACAAAAAAGCACAGTAGTACTTGATATTACTGTGCTTCTTTATTTTAGTTTAGTTTATAAACTATAGTAACTCCGTCAATCCTTTCTTTCTGGATAAAGGTCCTTAAATTTTTATCATATCTAATTTCAAGGGTATCATTTGAAAGCCAATTGAAGGTTATCGCTTTTGGATTAAGATTTGCTTTGCCATGATCACTGTCTACTGTAAACACATTACCAACCGCTGATGTATCAAACTTAGTTTTGTAATCTACAATACTTACCTGATACGAATCGGCGACTGTTGAACCAGCTTCTCTTAGAAACAAAACTGCTTTTTTACTTAGCTTACCATTTGCATTTTCTTTTACCAGTGTATTTGAACCATCATCTAACAAGGATGAGCATGAATTTGAAATACATGCAAAAATTAATATAAAGAATAAATTGATTGATACTTTCATTAAGGCTTCGGATAAAGTTTATTGCTTTAAAGCTACGATTTTTTTAAAGCCCCCAAAAAATTAGACTAACTGTTACTGCCAACCGCCTCCTGTCGCTCGGTATAAATTAATAGTATTCAGGAATATATTTTTCTTGGTATTAGCCAGTTCCAGTTCAGCATCCAATACGCTACGCTGGGCTGTTATAATTTCCAGGTAGTTAGCTCTGCCCACCAAAAAAAGGTCACCGGCCACATCAACCGCGTTTTTAAGTGATTTTACTTCCTGTTGTTTAAAACGGTAATAATTATTGTAGTTCTCTATCCCCTTAATGCTGTTAGATACTTCCATAAAACCGTTCAGGATAACTTTTTGATAATTATAAAGCGCTTGTTTTCCTTCGGCCATTGTGCGGGCATAATCGGCCTTGAGCTTTTTCCGGTTAAATATGGGCGCGGTAATACCACCTAATAAGCCATAGCCCAGTGAACCTGAATTAAACAGTAAAGCGGTTTTAAACGCATTATACCCTACATAGGGTGATATGTTGAGCGAAGGTAAAAAAGCCTTGCGTGCCGCATTAATATCGGCATTCATGGCAGTCAGTTCCAGTTCAGCCTGTCTGATATCTGGCCGGTTAACCAGTAACTGCACAGGAACACCCGCTTTAAGTACTCCCGGAAGCTGAAGCGTATGTATAGAACTGTCGCGCTTTACCGTACCGGTAAATTTACCAGTTAAAAAGTTAAGCTGGTTTTCCGTTTCGGTTATTTGCTGAGCCGCGCCGTAACGCAGGCTTTGTGTGCGGGCCAGCTGCGCCTCAAATTGTTGCACGGCCAGCTCCGTGGCACGGCCACCAAGTTTCTGGATCTTGATAATTTCCAGCGCGTTTTTTTGCAGAGTAATGTTTTGCTCTATGATCTGCCGTTCGTTATCAAGGGCAAGTAACTGGTAATAAAGCGTTGCAACCTGGGCGGTAAGTGAGGTTACTGCCAGCTTATAGGCGCTCCTGCTGGCCAAAAACCGCGTAAAAGCTGCCTCCTTCTGATTATGGAACTTGCCCCACAGATCAATTTCCCAGGAACTCCGGAAACCTACAAAGTAATCAGGTGTGGGGTCGGGGATGCGTTGCTTACCATTAATATTGGGCGATAGGTTGGTATCATAGTTCCCGACACCATTCATGGTATAATCTCCATATTTTTCGAGTCCCGCGGTTGCGTTAAAGTCAATAGCAGGCATCAGCCATGACCGGCTGCCTTGCAAATTGGCCCCGGCCATTTCAACTCTTTGCAGGGCCGATTGTATGTCAGGATTGGCTGTTACCGCGGTATCTATCAAATGCAGCAGACAGCTATCGGTAAAAAACTGCTTAAGCTGTAAACTGGCAATGGTGGTTGTATCCATATCACCGGTGAATGTTTTAGGCATAGCCGTATTACTTTGCAATACGGTAGCCTTGTAATTTTTGCATCCGGTAACAATACAAAACAATAAACCGATGATGAATATATATAGATGAACAGATTTATTCGTTCGCATAGTGTATTTTCTTATTGATAATTATCTACTGTTTCTTCCTCGATCACTGTCATCTTCGGTTTTTCCTTCTCTGGTGATCTTTTGGCAAAAAGCACATAAAGTCCAGGTATTAGTATCAGGCCGAAAATGGTACCGAAAAGCATACCACCGGCAGCGGCAGTACCTATTGACCTGTTCCCCATAGCTCCGGCACCATCGGCCACACATAAAGGGATAAGCCCGGCTATAAAGGCCAGCGAGGTCATTAATATGGGCCGCATTCGGGATACCGCGCCTTCAATGGCTGCTTTGATCACCGTAGCGCCAGCCTTCTGACGCTGTATAGCAAACTCAATGATCAGGATAGCATTTTTCCCGAGCAAACCAATCAGCATTACGAGGGCAACCTGCGCGTAAATATTATTTTCGAGCCCCAATATTTTTAAAAAGAAAAACGCGCCGAAAATACCCGTTGGTAAGGATAGTATTACCGGCAGTGGCAGCAACAGGCTTTCATATTGGGCGGCCAGCAGCAGGTACACAAACACCAAGCAAATGATGAATATATAAATAGCCTGGTTACCCGACTCGATTTCCTCGCGCGTCATACCCGACCAGGCGAAGGTAAAGCCCTTAGGTAATTTTTCTTTGGCAATACGTTCAATAGCTTTAATGGCATCGCCGCTGCTATAACCTGGTTCGGCATCGCCGGTGATCATAGCCGAGGTATACATATTATAACGGGTAATTTGCTCGGGCCCGTAAACGCGATTCATCTTGATGAATGTGGAGAACGGAACCATTTCGTCCTTATCATTTTTTACCTGTAGCTTCAGCACATCTTCGGGCTTCGACCGAAACTCCGGTGAGGCCTGTACCATCACCTTGTACATTTGCCCGAAACGAATAAAGTTGGAGGCATAATAACTTCCCATCAGGGTTTGCAGGGTTGACATCGCCTTATCAATGGTGATGCCTTTTTGCGCAGCTACCTGCTGATCAACCGAGATCATGTATTGAGGAAAATTAGGATCAAAACTGCTGAATGCTCCTGAAATTTCGGGCGACTCATTTAAAGCCTTGATAAAACCATTGGTAACCTGGGCAGTTTTTTGCAGATCGCCGCTGCCGGTACGGTCAAGCACCCGGATCTCGACACCGCTTGAATTGCCGAAACCGGGAACCGTTGGCGGCGGAAAATACTGGATGGAAGCATCGGCTATATTTTTCGTTTTTTGCTCCAGCAAATGAATAATCTCGTTGATCGATTCTTTTCGTTCATCCCAGGGTTTCAGGTTGATCATGGCCATCCCGTATGATGCCCCTGCTATCTCATTAATCAAGCTGTAACCCGAAAGCGTAGATACTGATTCAATAGCGCCGATGCTTTTACTTACTTCCTGGATACGGCTGATCACCTGTTCTGTACGCTCCACTGTAGCGCCTGGTGGCGTGGTGACGTTTACGTAGATCATACCCTGATCTTCAGTTGGTATAAATCCTGATGGTAGTATAAAACTTAGTCCCCAGGTGGCTCCAAAGAAAAACAGCAGCAAAATAAAGGTAACTACCCTCCTGCCCGCTATCCGGCCAATCAGAGATGAGTATCGGTTAGATAACTGGTCGTATTTATGATTAAAGCTATTAAAAAAGCGTTTTACAAGCCCTTCTTTGCCTTTAACATCCGGTTCATGCTTCAGCATAATGGCACATAGCGCTGGGGTAAGCGTTAAAGCGTTTATACCCGAAATTACAATGGAGAACGCCAGCGTTAAAGAAAACTGCCGGTAAAATACTCCTACCGGGCCCGACATGAATGCTACCGGAACAAACACGGCAGACATCACCAGGGTAATGGCCACAATGGCTCCGCTAATTTCTTTCATGGCGCTCAGCGTAGCCTCCATCGGCGGTAAATGCTCCTCGTTCATTTTTACGTGAACGGCCTCAACCACCACAATGGCATTATCTACCACAATACCAATGGCCAGTACCAGAGCGAAAAGCGTAAGCAGGTTAATAGAAAAGCCCAGCATCTGCATAAAAAACAACGTACCTATCAATGCCACTGGAACAGCTAATGCCGGTATCAGTGTAGACCGAAAATCTTGCAGGAAGAGGTAAACCACTATAAAAACCAAAACAAAAGCTTCCATGAGCGTACGCATTACCTCATGTACAGACGCGTCGAGAAAACGCGATACATCATAGTTTACGTTGTAGCTCATACCCGCCGGAAACGACGTTTTTTTCAGCTCGGCCATGCGCTCCTTAATATTGGTGATCACCTCACGGGCGTTTGAACCCGGTCTTTGCTTGATGAGTATGGATGCCGATGGCCTGCCATCAGTTTTGGATACCATACTGTAGGTTAATGAACCAAACTCAATATCGGCCACTTCGCGGAGTTTTAAAACAGATCCGTTATCATCAGCCCGTATCACCAGGTTTTTATATTGTTCAGGTTCAAAAAACTTTCCGGGGTATCGCAAAACATATTGCAGCAATTGCGGCGATTTATCAGAACTTTGCCCGGTTTTACCTGGCGCGGCTTCCACATTCTGGTTACGTATAGCTTGTATCACCTCATCGGTTGATATGTGGTAGGCCATCATCCTGTCTGGTTTAAGCCAAACACGCATAGAGTATTCTTTAGCGCCCATGATCTCGGCACGGCCAACGCCTTCAATTCGCTTAAGCTCCTGCAATACGTTAATATCGGTAAAGTTGTAAATGAATTTTTCGTCGAGTGTACTGTCCTGGCTCATGATATTCAGATACATCAGCATACTGTTAACTTCCTTTTCGGTAGTTACGCCTGCTTTAATTACCTCCTCAGGCAATTCGTCAATAATGGTTGATACCCGGTTCTGCACGCTCACCGCAGCCTGATCGGGATCAACCCCTACGTTAAAATTGATGGAAATAACCGTAATACCATCATTGGTACAAACGGTAGACATATAGGTCATGCCGGGCACACCGTTAATGGCGCGCTCCAGCGGGGTAGCAACCGCCTTGGCGCAAACCTCGGCATTGGCGCCGGTATAAGTTGCTGTAACCGTTACAGATGGGGGAACAATATCAGGGAACTGTGTAATGGGCAGGGTAATTAATGCCAGCACTCCAAGCAAAGTAATGATCAAGGAGATAACCAACGACAATACCGGCCGCTTTATAAACAGGTTAAACATAGTGTGATAGATTTGAAAAGATGGATAATAAAAGCACGCCCTTTACTTGGAGTGCTTTGTGTCCGTTACGGCGTTATTTTTTCATGGCCAGCAAAGGCTTCTGCTGTACCTGTTCTGGCTTTATAACCATGCCATCGCGGGCATTTTGAACGCCTTCGTACAGAATTTTATCACCAGCTTTTAAACCATCTTTTACAATGTAACTATGCGAGAGCCTTAAAAGTGGCGTAAATGCCTTCATGTGCAGTTTGTTCTGACCATCAACCAGGTACACATAACTTTTATCCTGGATATCAAAAACGGCCTGCTGCGGTACCAACACTACATTGTCGGCACGGTTGGTCAAAAATATTTTCCCGGTAGCGCCATGCCTTAACAGCTTCTGGGGATTAGGGAAACGGGCCCGAAAATCAATAGAACCAGTACTTTGTTCTATTTCGCCTTCAACAGTTTCAATATTGCCTGTATATGGATAGTTACTGCCATCGGCGAGTACCAATTTTACTTTGCTGGCGCTATCATCCGCCGCCTTTTTGGTGCGTTCATATTTCAGGTACTCATTTTCCGGGAAACTGAAATAGGCATACATGGAACTGATATCCGACAGGTTGGTTAATAACATACCCTCATCTATCAAACTACCGGCCTTAAGTGGTATGCGGTTAATGATACCATCAAAAGGAGCATGAATGGAGGTATAAGCCATGTGAGCCTCGGCGCTTTGCACCGCGGTTTGGGCTTCTTCAATAGTCGCCTTATCGGCATGGAGTTTGGCTTCTGCTACCTCCAATTCCGACGCGGATATTACCTTTTTGCTAACCAGCAGTTTTACCCTGTCAACTTCAAGGGCGGTAGCTTTAGCATCGGCAGTGGCGTTACTTAACGCCGCCCTTGCTTTTGACAGCATATTTTTAAACTCTTCATCGTTCAGCTTAAAAAGCAATTGTCCTTTTTTTACCTGCTGGCCTTCGTCTACATATATTTTTTCTAAAAAGCCCCTAACGCGGGTTCTGATCTCTATATTTTTTATAGCCTGTATATCGGCCACATAAGCTGTGCTTACAACGGTATCGCGGGTGTTCAGTGTAACTACCGGTAATTGTAACGGCTCTTCCTGGGAGCTGTTATCACTGGCCTTGGATACGCAGCCGGCTATAGAAAAGCCCATTGCAATAGCCAAAGCATAAAAAATTCCTTTATGTTTTAACATGGTGTTGTTTCCTTTAGTTGATGTTACCTCACATTGTTGAGGCATATAATTCTTAAAATCAAGCGGTAAAATGCCGCTATAAAGCTTAAGGAAACAGGATCAGAAAGGTGTGAGCCGGAAAAGGAAATGGTGATGAGCCGGTAAAAAAACTTTACTTAACCATTGTTTTCCAGGAAATGAAAATAAATGCTGCGGCAGAATATTGGCAATGTACTCCTGCAAAGCAGGTACCTGAATAGTAAAATCAACCGCGCGGCTGGTTAAAAATCTTTTTTGATATTTTATGTGATGATGATGCTTTGCATCCTGATGTGCATCATCAGTACTCAAACATTGATATACCAGATCAAACAGCGTATTGCCGGCATAACAACTGTTATTGGAAAATTGAAAATGCTCGCAGGTATTGTTTTCAGGGTTTGTTGCGTGAAAACAGACTATGGCGCTGATGAGCCATAAAGAAAGGAGAATATTTAAATATTTTTTCAACATCTGCCGTTTCAAAGTTAGCAATAAAAAAACATTTATTTTAGAAATAACGAACCTCAGGTTGCTTTGCAATGCAAAAAACAAACTAATTTAAACCATGTAACAATATTTTTGCATTTTGGTTTAACGTTATTTTCAATCAGGATTTTTCAACAGGTTGCAGGCTGCCCTACCTGGTCTTCAGTGCAGGCTTTCCATCAGGTCATCATTACACAAATTGCTTTACTCATATCCCGGGTGTGTATAAACTTCCTGATCTATGTAAGGCCCCTTTTAAAAAAACCGGGGCATTAGTTTGATGATATTATATTTTATCAATAACTTGTTAAACCAATTTTAAATCAATGTCTGGAAAGTATTACTATTTGTGGCTGATAGTGGCGCTTTTTGTTTTGTATTCGGTGAATGCTTGCCATTCTGGTGCGGATAAGGGAGAACAGATGCCGGAGACGGTAAGTTATAATTTCAATATACGCCCTATCCTTTCTGATAAATGCTTTAAATGTCATGGCCCGGATGCTACCCACCGTGAGGCAGGCTTGCGCCTCGATCTTCCTGACAGCGCTTTTAAGGCTTTAAGGGATAATCCGTCTGCTCATGCCCTGGTACCCGGCAATCCATTGCAATCTGAGGTTTTCCGCCGCATATCTGCAAAAGATACGGCCGAACAAATGCCCCCCGTTTCGTCAAACCTTAAAAAGTTAAATCCGTATGAGGTTTCGCTCATCGAAAAATGGATTAAGCAGGGCGCTAAGTATGAAAAGCACTGGGCCTTTGTTCCGCCAAAATCATACCCCGTTCCGCAGGTAAAAAATACGGCCTGGCCCAAAAACCAGATAGACAATTTTGTACTGCAAAAGCTGGAACAAAACGATATGGAACCCAACCCGGAAGCGGATAAGGAACGTCTCCTGAAACGCGTTTCGCTCGACTTAACTGGCTTGCCACCCAGCCTGCAAATGATGGACAATTTTTTGGCCGACAAAAGTCCGAACGCTTATGAAAAAATGGTAGACCAGTTGATGGCCAGCCCGCAATACGGCGAAAAAATGACTTTGCATTGGCTGGATGTTGCCCGCTATGCCGATTCGCATGGGTACCAGGATGATAATTATCGCAGTCAGTGGCCCTGGCGCGACTGGGTGATTCACGCGTTTAATGAAAACCTGCCTTATGATAAATTCATTACCTGGCAATTGGCCGGCGACCAGATGCCCAACGCTACCAAAGAACAGCTGTTGGCAACCGGTTTCAACCGTAACCACAAAATAACCGAAGAAGGCGGCGTTATTGATGAGGAATACCGTGTAAGTTATGTAACCGACCG
>NZ_JBCECK010000091.1:0-21660 GCF_039207105.1 Mucilaginibacter sp. | reverse complement strand
ATATGCCCGAAATAAAAAAGGAACTGGGCGATATTATGCTCCACCTGGTTTTTTACGCTAAGATAGCTTCAGAAACAAATGATTTTACCATTACCGATGTATTGAATAGCGTTTGCGAAAAGTTGATCAACCGCCATCCGCATATATACGGTGACGTTGAAGTACAAAATGAAGATGACGTAAAACGCAACTGGGAGCAGATCAAATTAAAAGAAGGCAATAAATCTGTTTTAGGCGGTGTACCTGCCTCATTACCTGCATTGGTAAAGGCATCGCGCATACAAGAAAAAGCACGGGGTGTGGGTTTTGACTGGGAAGAGAAGAACCAGGTTTGGGCCAAGGTTGAAGAAGAAATGCAGGAATTTAAAAACGAATTTAATGCCGAGGATGACAGCACCATTGACCATGAAAAGGCAGAAGGCGAATTTGGCGACCTGTTATTTTCGCTCATTAATTATGCACGGTTCATTAACATCAACCCGGAGAACGCGTTGGAAAAAACCAATAAAAAATTCATCAAACGCTTTCAATACCTGGAACTTAAGGCCAAAGAAAGCGGCAAACAACTGCACGACATGAGTCTTGCCGAGATGGATATTTTTTGGGACGAAGCCAAAAAACTATAAAAAAATTGTACGCTGGTGTAGCGTTTCGTAAAAAGTTACGTATGGGTTAAAAAATACAATTTATATGAAACGCAATTTACTCTATTTATTACCATTATTTTTAATGATGTTAGGTGCTGCCTGCTCACCAAAATCAGACAATACACCTATTCCGCCACCAGTAGGCAACTATAAAGGCACATTCAGATTACTTGTACAAAAAGGTACTACCAGCGCTTATGATACTGTAAAAAAAGACTCACTGCTTAATATAAAAATAGCTAATCCTAATCTCTTTTCAGTAACTGGCGATACAGCTACCATACATGCCGGCAGCAAAGGAACTTTTTTATATGATGGCTATAATTCGCTGATTGCTTTTAATGATAGTACTTATAAAGCCGGCCCTCAGGCCAAAGTTCATTTAGTAGGTACTTATCAATATCGTTATAATGGCATAAGGCTTTTAATTTCCCGCGCTAATCAAATGCAGGATTCTGTTCTGCTTTATGACCTTTATAAGATCACAAATTAATTATGTTTTAATTTAACGGCCGTAGCTTTAAAAGGTGTCGGTCGTTTATAAATCTCCGAATTATGTAATTAAAAAATCAGCAATACTAAACAGTGTCGCTGATTTTTTAATTTTGTATCCTGATAATTAATTTATTATCAGCCTTTAATGAAACAAACAAATACAATATTTTTTTTCTTTCATTGTATCAATACCGTTCAAAGCTTCGTAAAGGCTATAAATAATTGATTAAAAAATAAGATTTATTTAAGCGGAATTAAAAATACTTAATGCATTCACCCCCTCGCATTACTGAAGAAGAAATCATCAGCCAATGCAAAACAGGCAGCCTAAAATACCAGGAAATGCTGTATAAGCTCTTCTATGGCTATGCTATGGGGATAAGTTTGCGTTATAGCCTAAACCGTGATGATGCCTTAGAGGCTGTAAATGATGCTTTTATAAAAGTTTTTAATGCTATTCATAGCTATAATATCAATAAACCCTTTAAAGCATGGCTGCGCACTATTGTGGTTAATACCGCTATTGACCGCCGGCGTAAGGATTTAAAATTTCAGTTTAACGTTGAACTGGATAATGCCGCTCCTCTAAGCAGCAATTTAGGCACGGTTGACAATTTAAACGTACAGGATATATTAAAACTCATGAAAGAGCTGCCCGCAATACAGCTTACCATTTTCAATTTATACGAAATAGACGGATATAATCATGACGAGATTGCAAACATGCTAACTATTCCGGTGAGCTCATCAAGGGTTTACCTGAGCAGGGCAAAAGAAAGATTAAGAAAAATGTTAAGGACCGAAACACAAAACCATGAATGAGCAGTTGGATAACGACTTAAGCAACCGCATCAGGGAGGTGTTTGATAATTTCGAAGACCCATCCTACCCCTCTGCTGATGAAGGCTGGCTATTGCTCAGGAACAAATTTCCTGAAACGGAAAAGAAGCGTCCGGTTGCCTGGCTATGGTGGGCAAGCGCTGCCGCTGCTATTTTATTATTTATAAGTATCGGTTTATGGATGATGAACCCTGCAAAGCAGAAGTCCGAAACACTGACTGCAAAACAGGTTAAAAAAGAGCAAAAACTGACAAACCCGGATACAACTACGCAATTGGTTGTTAAACAAGCTCCCGTTATTAAAAATAATACGGCGACTGATTTATCAGCAAATAACAATGCCTTACCCGCATCAAAACAACAGACTATCAAACCTTTAGCACCTGCTGCAATTAACAGCAATGCGCCTGCCTATGCTAACACAGTTACAAAATCAACACAACAACAACCATTAACAAAAATCACAAAAGCTATTGCTGATACAAGTTTAAAAACTAATACGGCGCAGTATGCAGCTAACCCAACCGGTACTCCTGTAGTTGCCGGATCAAAAAATACGGCTAACTCCGGTATAGTACCCGGCAAACCTGAAAATGGTATTCAACAAGCAGCAGTGGCTACTAACGCTCCTCAGTACGGCGCTGTTTTGCCTGCAAATAACAGCTCCAAATCTGTAGTCGCTGCTCCGTCCAATAACAGCAGCACAACTCCTGCAATGGTGAATACTCCACAGGCAAAAGGCCCAACACAACCAAAAGCTAACTCAATGGCCGCATTATTTGCAAGTGAAAGCAATACGCCAAAGCCAGATGAAAAGTATTCAGAAGATAAAAAAGTACGCTTCGGTGTATACGCTGCTACATTTTTTAATTATGCAAAAGGCAGTGCCAATCAGGTTAATGCCGGTGTAGGTTTCTCATCTGATATCAAACTCAGCAAAAACATAAAACTTTCTACAGGTTTGGCTTTGGCTCAAAATACACTGAGTTACGGCAGTAATAATATTCCGCTTAATTATTATTCGAGTGCAGTGGCTAAGCCACAGGCTTTAGCAAGTGCTTATGATAAAGAGAATTTGTTTGCTGCTAATACATCATTTCCTGTGCTGAAAAACTATAATGCCAACTTAGTTGGTCTGGATATTCCGTTGAACCTTAAATACGAATTTAATCCGCAAAAAAGCGACACCTACATTTCTGCCGGTTTAAGCTCCGGAACATTTATAAATGAGGCTTACACCTCTGTTTACGGCTATAGCTCATCATCTATAGCAGCCGGAGCATCCCAGCAAACAACGGACGAAACAACCCGCAAAAACTTCACTGGATTTTACTTTGCCAAAACCCTAAATGTTTCGTTTGGTGTGGGATATCCTATAGGCAAGAGCAACCGGATAGTTATTGAGCCATTCTTAAAATACCCGCTTGATGGCCTTGGTTCGCAACAACTCCGTTTTGGCGCAGGCGGTTTAAACCTGAAACTTAATTTCACATCGCCCAAAAAGTAAAAGAAGCAGCAGGTAAATTATTGGAGGAATATTAGCTTATTTAAACCGTATAGCCTTTACTGGCGATATTTTACTTACCAGCATAGACGGAATAATAAGTACCAGCAAACAGATCACGAGCGTGCCTATATTGAGCATCAGGATATCGCCCAGGTTAAACTCAACAGGTACAAAGGTCATATAATACGATGCCTGATCGAGCTTAAAAAAGTGGGTTTGCTGCTGAAAAAAGCCAAGACCAAGACCCAAAACATTCCCAAGCAGTAAACCCAGACCAATAAGGTAGGCCGCGTTTAACAAAAATATCTTTTGTATGTTCCAGCTGGTGGCGCCCATCGCCTTAAACATGCCAATCATGGTGGTGCGCTCCAGTATCATGATCAGCAGGGCCGATATCATGTTAATTACAGCAACAAGCGTCATGAGTGCCAGCATTACTACCGAATTTACATCAAGCAGTTTGAGCCATTCAAATATGGGTGGATAATCTTCCTCTACCGTAAATGAGCGTAGTTTTATAGGTAATATATCATCCAGCCGGTCGGCCGCGTAGCCTACTTTATTAAAATCAGACACGCGTAATTCGTACTCACCAATTTCATTGGGTTTCCAGTTATTAAGCCTGTTAATTAATGTCAAAGAGCCTACCACAAACGTTTTGTCTACCTCTTCAACCCCAATATTAAATATCCCCTTTATTTTGAATTGTCGCTTACGCAGTGGTTCCTGTACAAAATACATCAGCAGCTTATCGCCTACCTTTAATTTTAAACGGTTGGCCGTAGTTTGCGAAAGCATGATCTCTTTTTGCGCCTCAACCGAGTCTGTAAAGTCAATTACGCTGCCGGCTACCATTATTTTTTTAAAAAAGGTCCAATCGTAACTCTTATCAACCCCTTTTAATACTACGCCTTCAATTTCGTCATTGGCCTTAATAATTCCAGGCTTGGTAGCAAAGGGCATAATATAAGTAATATAGGGGCTTTTAAGGCCACGCTTTTGAAAACCACTTTCATCAATAAAAGGCGAATTTTCATAGGAGGTGTTATTATCAAACTTCACTACGCGGATATCACCGGCAAAACCTCGTATCTTTTCACGAATCTCGTGTTTAAAGCCCTTAACAATGGCCAGCGAAAGTATCATCACCCCTAAACCCAGCATAATACCAATAATGGCAATACGCACTATGAGTTTTGAAAAGGTGCGTTTTGACTTAAATGTTATACGTGCTGATATAAAAGAGGCGAAACTCAATGCAGAATGATTTTTTGTACCTTCGCAAATATGCGGTTTTGCCGCTAAACCTAAACTACTAAAATTGTTTAAACATAATATTTATGATAAAAACACTCATTTTTTTCCATTGTGCATTAATAACAGCTTTGTGGACAAACGCTGCTCTCGGCAATACCTTAGTTTGCCAAAATCCCGACTCGGCGGCAACCCAAACCGGTTCAAAAATAATTACCGGTGCCGATCAGGTTCCGCTGTATATTGATTATCTGAAAGGAAAAAATATTGGGATGGTAGTGAATCAAACTTCGGTCATTGGCAAAAACCTTACGCCCAGCGTTGATACGCTTTTAAGATCAGGCATAGCTATAAAAAAGATATTTGGCCCAGAACACGGCTTTAGGGGCGATGCCAGCAATGGTGCCAGCGTAAATGATGCAACAGACCCCAAAACCGGCTTACCGGTTATATCATTGTACGGTAATAAACATTACAAACCTACACCGGAAGACCTGAAAGGCCTCGATCTGGTTATATTTGACATTCAGGATGTGGGAGCACGCTTTTACACCTACATTTCAACCCTGCACTACGTAATGGAAGCCTGCGCCGAAAATAATATGGAACTCATGATACTGGACAGGCCAAACCCCAACGGCTACCTCATTGACGGACCAGTATTGGATACAACCAAAGCCCCACGCTCATTTGTGGGCATGCATCCTATACCCATTAGCCACGGCATGACCATTGCCGAATACGCGCAAATGATCAATGGCGAAGGCTGGTTGAAAGGCGGCGTTAAATGCAAGCTAAAGATTATCACTATAGCTAATTACAAACATGATATGGTTTACAAACTGCCTGTAAATCCATCGCCTAATTTAAATACCGATCAATCTATTTTGTTATACCCAAGTATATGCCTGTTTGAAGGAACAACGCTAAGCCTGGGCAGGGGCACCTTGTTTCCTTTTCTGGAGCTTGGGCATCCATCATTAAAAGGCAAATACACTTTTTCATTTACTCCGGTAAGCATACCCGGCATGAGCGAGAACCCGCCGCAAAAGGATCAACTGTGTTATGGCATTAGCTTAAAAGAGTACAGTTCAGCTACGATCAGAAAAAGAGGATGGGTTGACATATCCTTACTACTTGAGCTTTATAAAGCTTTTCCGGATAAAGCTCATTTCTTTAATGCCTATTTCACGAAGTTGGCAGGTACATCAGAACTAAAAAAACAAATTGAAACTGGTAAAAGCGAAAGTGAGATACGCAAAAGCTGGGAACCAGGCCTGAATAAGTTTAAAAACATTCGCGGTAAATATTTATTATATCAATAAAAGGTAAAAGCACCATCAAACATATATTGTAACATGAGAATTGTATTTATGGGTACTCCCCAGTTTGCCGTAGCATCATTAGATGCCTTAATTAAAGCGGGATGTGATATTGTAGGTGTGGTTACAGCTCCTGATAAGCCAGCCGGCCGCGGCCAAAAGGTAAGTGAATCGGCTGTAAAACAATATGCGGTTGAGAATAATTTGAAGGTACTTCAACCCGAAAAATTAAAAAACCCGGAATTTTTAGCCGAACTTAAAGCATTAAATGCCGACCTGCAGGTTGTAGTAGCCTTCCGCATGCTACCCGAGGTTGTTTGGAATATGCCGCCAAGGGGCACTATTAATTTACATGCTTCATTGTTGCCGCAATATCGCGGTGCGGCCCCTATTAATTGGGTAATTATCAATGGCGAAAAAGAAAGCGGTGCAACTACCTTTTTCCTGAAGCATGAAATTGACACCGGTGATGTATTGTTCACCGAGAAACTAACACTAAGCGGCCATGAAAGCGCAGGCGAACTGCACGACAGGCTTATGAATAAAGGTGCCGGTCTGCTGGTAAAAACAGTAAAGGCTGTAGAAAGCGGCCGTTACCATGAACATCCGCAGTCACAATTACACACCGGTGAAGAACTAAAACATGCACCTAAAATTTTTAAAGAGGATTGCCTCATTGACTGGACCCAACCTGCCCTGCACATCTACAATAAAATACGGGGCTTAAGTCCGGTACCTACTGCTTATACCGATTTAAATGGTAAAATTTTAAAGATATACGCATCAGAATTACTAACCGATGAGCCAGCCATACAGCCAGGCGGCTTCCTGACCGATAATAAAACCCACCTCAAATTTGCCGCTAAAGATCGATTTATCAGCCTTACTGATATACAGCTGGAAGGCAAAAAACGCATGGGAATTGAAGACTTTTTAAGAGGGGTTAAGTTGTAATTAGAGTTTTGTAAGTCGGCTGTACTTTTTTATGCCTAACACTTATACTCAACTATATATTCATATTGTATTTGCGGTTAAGTACCGCGTGTCTTTACTTCATGAGGATTGGGACAATCGTTTGCGGTTGTATATTACCGCTATTGTTCAAAATCATGGGCATAAGGTCATAGCCATTAATAATATGCCTGATCACTTGCATTTGTTTGTAGGATTAACCCATCGCATGCTATATCTGACTTAATGAGGATAGTAAAAAGTGATTCATCGGAATGGATCAATAAACAGAATTTAACACCAGGTAAATTTCAGTGGCAAGAAGGATATGGTGCCTTTAGCTACAGCAAATCGCAAGTTGATAAGGTGGTGAATTATATTTTAAATCAACAGGAACATCATAGAAAGAAAACATTTCTAACTGAATATCAGGAAATACTCAAAAGTTTTGATATTACTTTTGATGAGAAATACATTTTCAAATTACCCGAATAGAGTCTGCTCCTACGGAGCAGGATTATCTGTTTTTTATGTTCTGCTACAAAGCTTTTACCCCTACGGGGTACATGAGCAGATAAAAAATCGAAGTATTTTCAACAAGCATGACCAATTTTACATTTTCACTTCAGTAGGAATTAAAGCTTTGTGTTAAGAATATCTTTTTTATAATCTTATCTGTAGTCCGTAAGAACTACAGCTTTGTCGCATTTTAATTTATACCTCCTTACTATCAGTTCCGTAGGAACTACAGCTTTGTAGCATTTGTTGAAAAATAAGAATAAGAGCTCCGTAGGTGCTCAACATCTCAGATGCGCATCAAAACAACGTCAAAATAAGCGAACACGCCCTTAATAATCACCGCATTTGCTATTTTTGCGACCTTTTAATTTTTACTTCAATGGCAAGCTACGGCGACAGAATTATCCGTTTAAAAAACGAAATACAACCATTACGTGATCAGTTGATACAACATGAGCTTTATAAAAACATCAACTCACTTGATGAGCTTACCGTATTTATGGATCACCATGTATTTGCCGTTTGGGATTTTATGTCACTATTAAAATCGCTGCAGCAAAAATTAACCTGTACCGTTACACCCTGGATGCCTACGGGTAATTCCAACACCCGATACCTCATCAATGAAATCGTTACCGGCGAAGAAAGCGATGTAGACGAGGCAGGCAACCGTACCAGCCATTTTGAATTATACCTGCGTGCTATGCAGCAAGCAGGAAGCGATGCCGTAGCCATCAACAATTTATTTAATGAGTTGAATTTCGGTAAACATATTGACGAAGCCCTGATCATTGCCGATATACCCCTAAGCGCACGCAACTTTATGCAACATACTTTTGAGGTAATTGAAAGCAATAAAAACCACGTACAGGCAGCTGTATTTACTTTTGGCCGCGAAGACCTGATACCCGACATGTTTGTAAGCATTGTAAAAGAGATAAGCAAACAACTACCGGGAAAAGTTGATATTTTACTCTACTACCTTGAACGTCATATTGAGGTTGACGGCGACCACCATTCACAACTGGCCCACCAAATGACTGCCGAACTTTGCGGCGAGGGTGATACCAAATGGCAGGAAGCCACCGAAGCTGTAAAACATGCTCTGCAAATACGTATTGCTCTCTGGGATGGCATACTGGCTGCTATAAAAACTCCGGTATCTTTTCAGTTATAAGTTTTGAGTATTCAGTTTTGAATAGTTAATAAAAGCCCAACTCAAAACTCATTACTCACCACTCAAAACCCATGCCTACAGCTTATTCAACTCATCCATCAGCACTTTGCTGATGCGGTTAAAGTAGCGCCTTACGCCATAGCCCATTACGGTTTGTATACCGCGGGTAGCATTGGTCAAAAACACTTCATCTGCCTCGTAGAGTATATCCGGGTTTATTTGGGCCTCGGTAACATCAATATTGTTCTCCAGCGCCAGTTGTATCACTACCTTGCGCATTACACCTTCTACGCATCCTTCGCTTAAAGCAGGGGTATATAAATGATTTTGGTAGTATATGAATATATTGGAGCTGCTGGCCTCGCACAAAAAGCCATTTTGATTCAGCAAAAACACATCGTCAAGCTTATTTTGTGTTTTATAAATACCTGCCATTACATAAACAAGCGAATTGCAGGTTTTAATATTTGAGAGATAATTGTTTGCCTTAGGCAATTCACTGAACACATCCATGATCAGCCCTTTTTCATTCAAAAAATAACGGGGCTCTTCAGATGCGATAAGCTCCAGGCAATAACCCATTTTATTTTGCGATGGCGTATACAAACCTTCGGCATCACGGTAAACGGTTAGGCGCAACCTGCCATGCTTTACTTTGTTCCGCTTAGCCAACTCCTCTACAATTTCTTTTAAGAAATAAGTATCCATCTGCGAATAGCCGTCAATTTTAAGGGCTTTCATTCCACGCTGCAGGCGGTCGGCATGCAGGTCAGCAAATTTTAGCTGGCCTTTCATTAAACGCATGCTTTCAAACAAACCGTCGCCATACCTGAAAGCCCTGTTGGCTATGGTTAGCAAATGGCTGTTTGCCGGGTGTATTTCTCCATTAAAATTGATAAAAACAGGCGTCATTCGGATGTCCAGATTTCAAGAGCGCAAATTTGCAGTTTTTTTACTCAGATAAAACAAGTAAAGTTGTTCATATTGCTACAGCATTGTAAATTCATGATTGCCATAGGCCTATACAAAAACCATGCTTAGGTTGGTTTAATGTATATTATGATTCATCCGGAATTGTATTTACCTGATTACCAGCGGCAGTATATTTGCGCCATTTTTGCAGCACGCCTTCAAAATCTGGAGGTAAGGGCGATTCAAACATAATCTGTTTTTTTAGGGTAGGATGCAAAAAGCCCAATACCTGTGCATGCAGAGCCTGACGAGGCATCAGCTCAAAACAATTCTCTACAAACTGTTTGTATTTGCTGAATACGGTTCCCTTTAAAATTTTATCGCCACCATAAGTAGCGTCGCTAAACAATGGATGGCCAATATGTTTCATATGCGCCCTAATCTGGTGGGTACGGCCGGTTTCCAACTGACACTCTATCAGGGTAACATATCCCATGCGCTCCAGCACTTTATAATGCGTAACAGACCATTTGCCCTTTTCCGGATCATCATATATCGACATTACCCGGCGATCGTTTATACTGCGGCCAATATAGCCTGTAACGGTACCATCCTCTACCAGATCGCCCCAAACCAGCGCTACATATTTACGGGTAATGGTATGATCAAAAAACTGCTTGGCCAGCCAGCTCATGGAGCGCTCGTTTTTACTGATCAATAACAGCCCTGAAGTATCCTTATCAATACGATGAACCAAACCCGGACGACCATCATTCCCTGGCAGCGTAGGCAATTGCTGAAAATGATAAACCAGCGCGTTAACCAGGGTACCGGTATAATTATTATAACCTGGATGCACTACCATACCTGCGGCTTTATCAACCACCAGTACATCGTCATCCTCATAAATAATATTGATTGGCAGATCTTCCGGGTACACTTCGGTATCGCGCGGAGGGTGCGGTAATACTACCGATATTACATCAAGTGGCTTTACGCGGTAGCTTGATTTAATAGCCTTATCGTTCACCAGCACATTACCCAGTTCAATAGCATTCTGAATACGGTTACGCGAGGCATTCTCTACCCGGTGCATTAAAAATTTATCAATACGCAGCAGTGATTGCCCTTTGTCAACCACAACGCGTAAGTGTTCATATAAATCCTGTTCTTCCTGCTCTAAAAACTCGGTATCGTCTGCCATTTGAACGCAAAAGTAATCGTTTTTTGCGGTAGGTTAAGATAGTATCAGGATATTAGTATCCAATATCAGGATTTTTGAATAGTTTGGCATTCCCGAAAGCTGTCTTGATATTTGATACGAATATCCTGATACCAAACATACAATGAATATCGATCTTGAAGTTTTTAGTCCCGTTCAGTCCATCAGCAATCCGCTGTTTGACAAGCACGACGTAAAAGTTTTTTTAAAGCGTGATGATCTGATACATCCTATGATATCGGGTAATAAGTGGCGTAAATTAAAATACCTGCTTAAAGCCGCACAACAACAGCACAAAAGCCACCTGGTAACTTTTGGCGGGGCTTACTCCAACCATCTGCTGGCCACCGCAGCAGCTGCTGCCCGTTTTGGCTTTAAGGCTACCGGCATAGTACGCGGCGAAGCGGTAAATAACGATACCCTGTTTTTATGCAAACTGCATGGTATGCAATTGATATTTACCGACCGAGAAAGCTATCGCGATAAACCTGCTTTGTTCGCGCAATATTTTGGTGATGATCATGATGCTTTTTTTATAGATGAAGGCGGCGCTTCTGCCGAGGGAGCTTTAGGCTGCAGCGAACTGGTTGATGAACTTACCGAAACCTACGATCATATTTTTTGCGCCTGCGGCACCGGAACTACCGCAGCAGGCATCATTAACGGGCTAAAAAGGCATCGGCTTAAAACTATGTTTAATGCCGTGCCGGTATTTAAAAACGGTGGTTTTATAAAAGATGAAATCGATCGTTTATTAATCACTCCCGCCCGATACAACTTGCATACCGATTATCATTTTGGAGGCTATGGTAAAACGAATCAAGAATTGATTGAGTTTATTAAACAATTTGTAGCCGCAACCGGCATAGTGATTGAACCGGTTTATACCGGCAAAATGATGTATGCCCTATACGATTTGATTGCTAAAAAACATTTTAAACCTGGCAGCAAGATACTGGCCATTCACAGCGGAGGCATTTGGGGTTTATTAGGCATGAAAGATAAATTTTAAGTCATACAAAAAGAGCCGCTCTTCTATTATGAAGAAACGGCTCTGAACGAGATCAGTCTTTAGTTAATTATCTTTAAGGGAATTTAACCCCATTGTAGCTGGAAACATTAGCCTGCGGAATAGAGGCATTGTATTGTTTATTGATCGCTTTAATAAACTCATTGGCTACAATGGCATAGCCCCGAGGGGTTAAATGCACCCCATCCAACGAAAATATACCGCCGCTGATATAAGCCGAACTCAGGTTTACACCATCAACCGTAAGGCCATGCGCTTTAATATCATTTAAAAAGGTAAAGGCGTCAAAAACTGCCAGGCCCTTTGATGCAGCTACTGATTTAATGGTAGCATTGTAGGAGCTCACGTAATCCTGTGTAAGTGCAACTTCGTTTTGATCAAGAACATACTGGTTGTCTATTGGAGTATAAGGTGTTAAACCATAAGGCAAAGGACCAGCAGGAGTATTTACAAGCTGCCCTATCATACTGGTAGGAAACGTAAGCACAATTAGATCGTTCGCGGTAGCAATCCGCGGCACATATGTAGTACCGGAAACAAGCGCGTTAACATATAAAGCCTTGGCCGCCGGATTAGCCTTTTGCACACCCGCCAGAATAGCCCCCACCGTTACGGTATTAAAATAAGGAACCGAGGTAACATCAGGAATAGTAGCTACTGCTCCTTTTTGTCCGTTAACGGTTAACTTGTTTATAGATAAATTATATAATTGCGTAAACACTGCTTTATCTGTAAGTACATCTCCTGCCCCGCCGCTTGTGGCATACAATAAGGCATCGTTGTTACCCAGCCAATCGGTAAAAAAGGTAAATGGTTTGGCGGTAACAAAATCAAGATAAGTAGTTGTATTTGTTGGCGAATCACCCGGTAGTAACCGTTCAAAATAGCCGTTTAAATTACCATAAGGAGCATAGGTTATTTGTTGCAGCTTAATGGCTGGCACACCATAATTATTAATATCACCTGTATATTTGGTATACAATATCACATTTCCAAACCCCGGAACAGCTAATTGTCCCCGTACAGCAAGGTTAGTTTTAACCTGCTCTGTTTTAGGGGTACCATCGGCATTGAAACCTGCCAGCCTCAAATATCCGGAGCCATTAGCCTGCTCGGGGGTAAAAAGTGGCTGCGTAAACGCCCCGCCACCTACCTTTTGCATTTGCGCTGCAATAATGCTGGGGTATGAGTTCATTTGGCCCTCGCGGTATAAACCACCATCGGCATAGCCGGCAGTTAGTGAATTACCTACCGCGATATACCTCGAAAAATCTGCCGTTCCGCGCGATGGTTTGGGTGTATTGATCTCGGTTTTACAGGCGGCAAAGCTTAATAAACCCGCGGCCAAAAATATATGTAAATATGATTTATAAGTTTTCATTTGATTTGCATTTAAATACTACCAGTGATAAGCAAGTGACAGGCCCGGGATATAAACATTGGTTTTGAATGTACCCGACAACTGCGATTCAATATTTGTTTGTGTACGCGATATTACCCGCTCGTACTCAAATGAAACGTCAAGATCGAGGTGTTTGGCCAGCGCGTAACCTACACCGCCGGTAAAATAATACCGGTTGGCATCAGGAGCTTCGGGCGTAACATAACCATCCCGAACAGCAGTGGTAGCATAGCCGCCGCCCGCACGTAAAAACAACTTATCGGTGGCTTTGTATTGCGCTCCGGCACGGTAGCTCCATCCGTCTTTATAGTTACGGGGCGAGTAGGTATCCTGAAGCGTAGGTGTATTCTGCGCATAATCAAATCCCAGTACCTTATAAACCGACCAATGGGTAAAATTCACATCAACGGCTACTAACCAGTTTTTGGCCGGCGAATACCCTAAACCGATAGACGATGTTGAAGGCAGTGGTAATGTTGTAGTGAATGTATTAGGCTGCGGAAAATTGGCTTGTATAGATGCCGGAACATTGAAAATAGCATCCCCGTTTTTTACGGTAGTATTTATTTTTGACCGGTAATCTAAACCTATCGTAAGGCCAACTTCGGTTTTCAGAAACACACCCGCGTTCCAGCCAAAACCATGCGCGTTGCCTTTCAACTCAGCCTGTCCAACATCACCCGCTGAATTTACGAGCGGAATGGCCCGGGTTAGCGTAACTGTACCATGATTGTACACAAAACCACCTCCCACACTTAAAAAATCAGCCAATTTAATGCTTATAGTAGGTTGGAAATAAATAGCTTTCAGATCAAGGCTTTCCAGTACATACTTACCTGTCCATTGGTCGCCCCAGTCGGTTAAACCACCGTAGGGTGTATAAACGCCCAACCCCAATTTCCACCATGAATTTTTTGGGCCCCATACCGCGTAAGCTGTAAAAGGGGTGGCTACTTTATTTTTAACACGAAACTGATCAGCAGTACCGCTGGGGTTAAAAGCCGACTTAAAAAACAGCGGACTAATACCGGCCTGCACATAATTTTCGGGCAGCATAACTACAGCGCCAGGGTTAAATAATATAGATGAGCCGTCTTGCAGTAAGCCGGTCCCGGTGTGCCCCATAGCTATCTGTTTTTGTCCGTGAAGGTTAACCTGAAAACCCTGGGCAAATACCATAGCAGGTAATATTGCAAACAGCAATAGTAAAAGTTTTTTCATGATAAATATAATTGGTTTATAATAAGTGGTTTGTTTGGGGGAACAAACGGCATCTAATTAAGAAATAAAATTAAGTGCGTTTTAAAGCAAAAAAAGGGCTATAATGCGGAGGTATTGGTCAAAAAGTCGGATAAAACTTTAATTCATACTTCAATTTTCATAAAATAACACTAAATATTATTACCGTTTAATTAACACTTTTAATAAATTCAGACAATAAATTATATCTTTCCGTTACATGAGCAAAACTCCCAGATACGTGAGCAAAAAGATAGCTCAGCTGAGCCTGTCAAAATTTGCCGACCTGTATGCCGATAAATTGATAGGCCCTGATTTTTTTATTGCCGACGAAAGACAGCTACTCAGTTTAAGCGAATATCCATACCGCTCAGATGGCTATATCATAGGCATATGCACCCGTGGAACCGCGCGCGTTGAAGCCAATTTACAGGTTTACGAAGCCAAACCCGATGCCATGCTCTTGGCAACCCCGTTTCATATCCTACGTATCTATGAAAGCAGTGACGATTTCCTGTGCCGTTTCATTGTCTTTTCCAAAGCTTTTTTAACTGAAAATAATGTTAACAGCCACTTCCTGGAATCGTTCAGTTATTTTAAAAGCGCGTCGCTCCCTGTAATATATCCAAGCCACGATGATGCTAAAATGCTGCTTGATATTTATTTATTAATGCAGCAAAAAATGGCCCGGGAAACCCACCCCTACCGCATGGAAATATCCAGGAGCATGCTCATTACCATGCTTTATGAGGTGGAGTCCATTTATGAAAAGCAACATGTTATTGTAAAAGGTAAACAAACCCGTAAACAGGAATTGAATATGCTTTTTCAGGATCTGGTTTTTCATCATTATAAAGAACACCGAAACGTACAGTATTATGCAGACTCATTGTATGTATCGCCCAAACATCTAACTGAAACTATTAAGGATGTAACAGGCCGGACCGCCGGCGAGTGGATTGATGAGGCCGTTGTGCTGGAGGCTAAGGTATTGCTGCGTAATAACGAAATAAGCATTGCCCGGGTGGCCGAAGAGATCCACTTTCCAGATCAATCCTCTTTTGGTAAATATTTTAAAAAGCATACTGGCATGTCGCCGTCTGATTACAGGGTGGTTACCTCACATTAATCCTATAGTCCTTAATATTTAGTGCCTTCAAATAAGCAAAGGCACATATCAGCATTTGTTTCCGACTTTTTGACCAATACCTCCGCATTGCTGCCCTTTTTTTCTGCAAACAGGGCTTATACTTTTACTCCTGATTATAAAACCAACCAGAAACATTATCAAGTAGTTAGTATCAGGTATCAAGACCTTGAAGGTTATTTAGCTACCTGCAGGCATCTTGATACCTGATACTAACTACTTGACATTAAAACATTTCGATTATGAGTGCGACCGAATCAATAAAAGCTATAAAAGGAGGTGAGTTTCTGATCAGGGAAACGCAGGCGGATAGTGTTTTTATTCCGGAAGAATGGAATGAGGAGCAATTAATGATTGCCGAAACATGCACCAATTTTCTTGCTCAAAATGTAGTCCCCAACTTAGCCCGTATTGATGAGCAGGAAGCAGGGCTGATGCCTCACCTGATGGAAGAGGCCGGCGCACTTGGTCTGCTTGGCATATCAATTCCTGAACAATATGGCGGCTTTGGTAAAGATTTCAAAACCTCCATGCTGGTTACCGAAAAATTGGGAGCCGGTAACTCGTTCTCTGTTGCGTTTTCGGCACATTCAGGCATTGGCACGCTGCCTATTTTATATTATGGTAACGATGCTCAAAAAGAAAAATACATCCCTAAACTGGCCAGCGGCGAATGGAAAGGCGCGTACTGCCTAACCGAACCCGGCGCCGGTTCTGATGCCAATTCGGGTAAGGCCAGGGCCAAACTTTCTGCCGATGGTAAATATTACCTGATCACTGGCCAAAAAATGTGGATCACCAACGCGGGCTTTGCCGATATTTTCACCGTGTTTGCCAAAATAGATGATGATGAAAACCTGAGCGCCTTCATCGTAGAAAAAAATTTTGAAGGCTTGTCATTAAATACCGAAGAACATAAAATGGGTATCAAAGGCAGCTCAACCCGTCAGGTATTTTTTAATGATTGTAAAGTACCGGTAGAAAACCTGTTGTCTGACAGGCAAAACGGCTTTAAAATAGCAGTTAACATTTTAAACCTGGGCCGCATTAAATTAGGTGGCGCCACCATTGGAGCCAGCAAAGAGGTGATTACGACATCCATTCGATATGCTAATGAGCGCGAGCAGTTTGGCAGACCTATTTCAAAATATGGAGCCATCCGCTACAAACTGGCGCAACAGGCTATTCTTGCTTATGCCTGCGAATCGGCCATTTACCGGGCCAGCCAAAATATGGAAGAAGCTACCGAAATGTATGAAGCATCAGGCATGGATCCTATTCAGGCCAAATTAAAAGGCACCGAACAATTTGCCATTGAAGCCGCTATAATCAAAGTACATGCATCTGAAACATTAGATTATGTGGTTGACGAAGGGGTACAAATATATGGTGGCATGGGTTACAGCGCCGACGCACCGATGGATCGCGCCTATCGAGATTCGCGTATTAACCGGATATTTGAAGGCACTAACGAAATTAACCGGATGCTTACCGTTGACATGATGCTGAAACGCGCGCTCAAAGGCGAGCTCGACCTCATGGGACCAGCCCAGAAAGTTGCCGGAGAGTTGATGAGCGTACCTGACTTTGGCGGTGGCGATGAGGAGGGCTTATTTACCCAGGAGAAGAAATATATTGCCAACTTCAAAAAAGCCATATTAATGGTGGCCGGCTCGGCAGTACAAAAGTTAATGACCCAACTTGGTAAGGAGCAGGAAGTGCTGATGTACCTGGCCGATATGCTGATAGAGCTTTACGTAAGCGAGTCGTTGCAACTACGTGTAGAAAAACTGGTTGCCTTAACAGGCGAAAATGCCGTTAAGGAACAGCTTGATATGATGCGTGTTTATATTAACGATGCTGCCGTAAATATAGCTAAGGCAGGCCGCGAGGCTATCAACTCATTTGCTGATGGCGACGAACGCCGCATGATGCTTATGGGCCTTAAACGCTTTACCAAAACTGAAGATATCAATACTACCCAGGCCCGCAGAAACATAGCGGCCAAATTAATTGAAGCAAATAAATACTGCTATTAAACGATAACCCCGACCCTCTCCAGAGGAAAGGGAGTGCCATGCACTCGACGCTACCCGACAAGAGGACCAGGAAGCCTCCCCTACCAGGCCGGTGGGGAGGCCCGTAGGGGCTTTATTGAAAAAAATCCGGCACGTAGCTAAATAAACAATAAGCTCATGAACGTTTTTTATGAGGGTCAGGTATTATGGTCGCAGATTGATGCTAATCAGCACATGCGCCACTCGGCTTATGCCGATTTGGGCGCACAGGCCCGTTTAAATATGCTCGAAAGCCTGGGCCTGAAGCCCACCAATCTTTTTGGTTTTAAAATTGGGCCTGTACTTTTTAAAGAAGAGTTAAGTTACCTGCGGGAGATAGCACTTGGCGATCATATAAAAATAACTGCCGAGGTATCCCGTTCGCGCCCGGATGGTTCTCGCTGGAAAATCAGGCACGAAGTGTTTCGTGGTGATGGCATAAAGGCGGCCATTATTACGGCTCACGGCGCCTGGATAGATATGGAAAAACGCAAACTGGCCGTATTACCTGCAGCGCTAAGCTCATTATTTATGAAGGCTCCCCGAACTGAGGATTATGTGGAAGAAACAAAATCATCGGTAACTTCAATAAAATAACCATCCCAATAATCTATATTTTCATCGTGTAAAACCGGGTTTAATTCATACCCTTTTATTGAACATCAACGGTTGCCCTCTACCCATACTTCAACAAAAAATACTTATCTTCAATAAACCATTTATAATAATTACACGAGCAAAGTATCCGAAATATTGACAAATGTTTCCGCCATTTTAACCTTTGTTAAGCTTCGGTAAAAAAGATATTTGTTTAATTATAAACCAATAATAAATTATTTCTTAATCCTGTCTGGTAATTCTGTTTGTCTTATGCAAAGCGGCAAAGTTTAATATTTATATGCCGTAGCCTGTATTTATTTTACTAAGGCATATCTGATTTTATTTGGCAATAACAAGCAAAAAATATGTTATCACCTGCAAAACATTTCGTTCGCCTGGTATTGATAATACTCACTGTGGTATCTGTAAATATCACGGCAAAGGCCCAAACCGATAAAATTGAGGGACTATGGTATAATGATATTAAAAGCGCCAAAATACAGATCAGTAAGGGTACCGATGGCAAATTCAATGGTAAAATAGTTTGGCTGAAAGAGCCTCTGAAAGACGGCAAACCCAAAACCGACGAAGAAAACAAAGACGAAAAGTTGCGTAGCAGACCAATTATAGGAATGAATATTCTTTCTGGTTTTGTTCCCGATGGCGATCATAAATATACAGATGGTAAAATTTATGATCCCAAAAACGGAAAAACCTATTCATGTAACATTACGCACAACGGAAAAACACTCTCCATTCGCGGTTATGTAGGAATATCGCTATTAGGCCGAACAACAACCTGGGAGCGGGCAGAATGATTAAACAGTGAGGCGTGAATGGAATACAACATTCCAAAACACCTGATTTCAATTCACTACTCACCATTAACTACTAACTAAATTCATATGGATACTAAACGAATTATAAAGAAAGTAGCAGTACTTGGCTCTGGTGTAATGGGCAGCAGGATTGCCTGCCATTTCGCAAACATCGGTGTGCAGGTATTATTACTTGATATTGTACCTAAAGATGCACCTGCCGGCGATAAAAAAGCCCGGAATAAAATAGTGAACGATGCGCTTGATTTCGCCTTAAAATCAAACCCGTCCCCTATCTATCTCAAATCATTTGCCCGGCGAATAGCTACCGGTAACTTTGAGGACGATATGCCTAAAATTGCCGAATGCGATTGGGTAATAGAGGTAGTGGTTGAACGCCTGGATATTAAACAACAGGTATTTGAAACTGTTGAAAAACATCGTAAACCGGGTACGCTCATCACTTCCAATACATCAGGCATCCCGATACATTTGATGGCCGAGGGCCGCAGCGATGATTTCAGGAAGCACTTTTGCGGCACCCACTTTTTTAATCCGCCGCGTTATTTAAAACTGTTAGAGATCATTCCCACTAACGATACTTTACCTGAGGTAGTTGATTTTTTGATGAATTACGGCGAGCAGTTTTTGGGAAAAACTACGGTATTGGCCAAAGATACGCCCGCATTTATCGGTAACCGCATCGGCGTTTTCAGCATTATGAGTGTGCTGCATTATGTTGAAAAAACAGGCATGACGGTGGAAGAGGTTGATAAGCTGACCGGCCCGGTTATCGGTCATCCAAAATCAGCAACCTTCCGCACCAATGATGTGGTTGGGTTAGATACAATGGTACATGTAGCTAACGGCCTCAGCAAAAATGTTCCGAATGATGAAGCAAAAGAACTGTTTGCCATTCCCGAATTTGTGAACGGCATGCTGAAGAACAACTTGTTGGGCAGCAAAACCGGAAAGGGCTTTTATAAAAAAGAAAAGGTTGATGGCGCAAGTCAATTCCTTGCGCTTGACCTGAAAACGCTGGAATATAAACCATCGCAAAAAGTAAAATTTCCATCATTAGATGTTACCAAAACAATTGATAGTTTAAAAGAACGGCTAAAAATCCTTTTTGCGGCTAAAGATAAAGCAGGTGATTTTTATCGTACCACCTTTTTCCAGCTATTTGCTTATGCCAGCAATCGCATCCCCGAAATTGCCGATGAGCTCTATAAAATAGACGCCGCCGTAAACGCAGGCTTTGGCTGGGAAATGGGCCCCTTTGAAAAATGGGACGCCCTCGGTGTAGCCAATACCGTTAAAGCAATGGAAGCTATGGGCAATAAACCCGCCCAATGGGTTTACGATATGCTGGCCTCCGGCGCTGATAGTTTTTATAAAATAACTGAGGGCAAACGCCAGTATTACGACATCGGGTCTAAAACATACAAAGTAATCCCCGGTACGGAAAACTTTATTCTCCTGAGCAACATCCGGGAAGCAAATACCATCTGGAAAAACAGCGGCACTACCATTACCGATATTGGCGATGGCATCATTAACCTGGAATTTCACACCAAAATGAACACTATTGGCGGTGATGTGATCGAGGGCTTGAACAAAGCCATCACCCTTGCCGAAAAAAGCTACAAAGGGTTGGTGATCTCTAACGAGGGAGCCAATTTCAGCGCCGGCGCCAACGTGGGTATGATATTCATGATGGCCGTTGAGCAGGAATTTGATGAACTTAATATAGTGATCAAAGCTTTTCAAAATGCTATGATGCGCATCCGGTATTCCTCTATACCTGTTGTTGCTGCACCGCATCAAATGGCTTTAGGCGGCGGCTGTGAGCTCTGCCTGCATGCAGATAAGGTAGTTGCCCATTCCGAACTATACATGGGCCTGGTAGAGTTTGGTGTAGGCCTCATCCCAGGCGGCGGCGGAACCAAAGAGTTTGCCCTGCGCCTGTCGGACGAGCTTCAGGATGGTGATATTGAATTGAATAATTTCCGCGACAGGTTTTTAACTATCGGCCAGGCTAAGGTTTCGACCTCCGCTTATGAAGCCTTTGAACACGGGTATCTTAAAAAAGGCCGCGATGTAGTTGTAGTATCACAAAACCGTTTACTGGCCGAGGCTAAACAACACTGCCTGCAAATGGCCAATGAAGGCTATGTACAACCCGTTCAGCGCACCGACATCAGAGTGCTGGGCAAGCAGGCATTAGGACTGGGCTATGTTGGCGCCAATACCATGTATAGCGGCAATTATATCAGTGAGCATGATGTGAAAATTTCGCAAAAGCTGGCTTATGTACTGGCCGGTGGTGATCTGTCGCAGCCATCACTGGTAAGTGAAGATTACCTGCTTGGCCTGGAACGCGAAGCCTTTGTTTCGCTTTGTACCGAACGTAAAACACTGGAGCGCATACAATCTATCATCACCGGAGGAAAAGTGCTGAGAAATTAGTGAGTTTGAGTAGTGAGTAGTGAGTAGTGAGTAGTGAGTAGTGAGTAGTGAG
>NZ_JBCECK010000090.1:0-21775 GCF_039207105.1 Mucilaginibacter sp. | reverse complement strand
ATGCCATTACCATTACCCCATATATGGGTAACGATAGTGTAAAGCCTTACCTGGCTTATGAAGGCAAATGGATCATTTTGCTGGCACTAACCTCATCCGTAGGCAGTAAGGATTTTCAATACCTGCAAACCGGTGATGGTTATTTATATGAAACCGTGATTCAAAAAGCCAATACCTGGGCTGGAGCCGACCGGATCATGTATGTAGTGGGAGCTACCAAAAGCATCGAATTTACTAACATCCGCAAATACGCACCCGATAACTTTTTACTGGTACCAGGTGTAGGTGCGCAGGGCGGTAGTCTGGAAGAGGTGTGCCGCTATGGTATCACCAAAGATTGCGGCCTTATTGTAAACGCTTCCCGATCTATCATATATGCTGGCAACGGTGAAGATTTTGCGGATGCTGCCCGTGCCGAAGCTCAAAGCATTCAAAAACAAATGCAGGCCGAACTGGAAAAGGCTGGGGTGATTTAATAGGTTGTCAAAACCACGATTAAACAGATTACAGGATTAGAGGATTTTATTTCGATTTGCAAATAATCATGGTAATCCTTTAATCCTAAAATCGAGGTTCAGACAAAATCCCAATTCATTCAATTAGTAAAGTATTAGGCATAATTGCTAAATTACATGCCTATATGCTTTGTACTCTATGAAAAGAGCCGTACTATCTGTTATAGCGCTGTCCATTGCCCTTAACGCCGCTGCCCAGCAAGATAAAAAGCCCCTAAAACCGGTTGATTTTTACCATATACCAGCTGTAAGCGATCCTCAGTTATCGCCTGATGGTAAATGGGTTGCCTACAGTGTATCAACGGTTGATACCGCTAAGGATAAACGGATATCGCATTTATGGATGCAAAGCTGGGATGGTAAGGAGCAGGTAGAGCTTACACATGGCGATGAAGCGGCTTCAACACCACGATGGAGCCCGGATGGTAAATATCTTGCTTTTCTCTCTTCGCGCGATTCAAAGGATGGTTCACAGCTGTGGCTGATAGACCGCCGAGGAGGCGAGGGGGCAAAAGTTACCAGTGTTAAAGGGAGTTTAACGGAATATGCCTGGTCTCCGGATAGCAAGAAAATTGTTTTGGTTATAGGCGATCCTGCAAATAAAGGTAAACCCAATCCCGGAATGCCTAAGCCAATCGTGATTGACCGCTATCATTTTAAACAGGATATAGAAGGTTACCTGCAGCAACTGCATGATCATTTGTACCTGGTTGATGTAAGCACCCATAAGCTGGATACACTTACCAGCGGCGAAAAGGACGAAAACTCTCCCGTATGGTCGCCGGATAGCAAAACCATCGCTTTTGTAAGCAACCGCACCGTCGATCCGGATAAAAATCAAAATAAGGATATTTTTACCATTGATGCCCGGCCAAACGGCGCTATGCTGCAGTTAACCACCTGGAAAGGCCGAGACACTAACCCGCAATGGAGCCCTGATGGCAGGTACATATCCTACCTGCGCAGTACAAGCGATGCCGATTATATGATGTATGATCAAAACCTGCTGTGCATTATGGACGCTGTTGGTTCAAACAGCAGGGTGCTTACCCAGCAGTTGGATAGGCCGGTTGTTGCCCAATATTGGTCAAAAGATAATAGAAATATATCATTTTTGGTGGTTGACGACCGGCAGCGGTATGTGGCCAATGTAAATGTCAACAACGGAAAAATATCAACTGTGAGCAAAGGTGTTTACAGTGTAACCGATATGAACACCAATGCTTCGGGTAATTGGGTTGTTGCCAAAAGCGACCCTTACACACCAACCGAACTGTTTGCTTTGGAAGGCGATAAATTACGTCAGTTAACTTTCCATAATCAGGATTGGCTAAATACCGCGAAACTGGCAAAGGTATCGGGTTTTCAATCTACAAGTGTTGATGGTACTTTAGTTTCAGGAATATTATTTACCCCGGATAGTATCCCCGGTAAAAAATGGCCATTGATACTTTTTATACATGGCGGCCCCGTTGGGCAGGACGAATACGCATTTGATGCCACCCGGCAAATACTGGCCGGAGCGGGTTATGCTGTGGCAGCAGTAAATTACCGGGGCAGCAACGGCCGCGGGCTTGACTATTGCAAGGCAATTTATGCCGATTGGGGCAATAAAGAAGTGAAAGACCTGCTTGGCGCCGTTGATTACCTGGAAAAAATGGGCATAGCTGACCCTAACCGTTTAGGTATTGGGGGCTGGAGTTATGGAGGTATCCTTACCGATTATACCATAGCATCTGACACTCGTTTTAAAGCAGGCGCCAGTGGTGCCGGAAGTGGTTTGCAATTAGGTGTTTATGGCAGCGATCAATATGTATTGCAGTACGAAAACGAAATTGGTGTACCCTGGAAAACTGCTGATAAATGGATGCAGCTATCGTATCCGTTTTTTCATGCTGACAGGATAAAAACGCCGGTGCTGTTTATGTCGGGATTGAAAGATTTTAATGTACCTACCATCGGGAGCGAACAGATGTACCAGGCACTCCGAACGCAGGGGATACCAACCGAATTGATATTATACCCCAACCAGTTTCATGGTATTACTAAACCAAGTTACCAGGTTGACCGGTTACAGCGTTATGTAGATTGGTATAACAAATATTTAAATCAATCTACTCCTGCAAAATAGTCTTTTTAATTTGCAGTTCCTGAACCTTGATTAGCGAATTACCGTCATGATGAATAAAAATATATTGTTATTAATTATCATTTGCCTTTGCGGATCCGCAGGTGCCCAAACGGTTAAAAAACCGTTTAAGCCAAATGATTTTTACCATATCCCAGCGCTTGATGACCCGCAGCTATCGCCTGATGGTAAGTGGATAGCTTATACCTTGTCTGAACCGGATTCGGCTCGGGATAACCGGGTATCGCACCTGTGGATGCAAAGTTATGATGGTAAACAATCTATAGAACTTACGCAGGGAACGGAGCCGGTTTCATCACCTAAATGGACACCTGACGGGAAGTATCTTTCTTACATTTCGGCACGCGATTCAAAAGCCGGCGGACAGGTTTGGCTAATGGATCGCAGAGGGGGCGAGGGGCACAAATTAACCGACCTTAAGGGCGAGGTGAGCGATTATGCATGGTCGCCGGATAGTAAACGGTTGGCGTTGATCATTAAGGATGAAGAGGATACCGGTAAGCCGGAAAAAATAAATCCGCCCATAAAAATTGACCGCTATCATTTTAAGCAGGATGTTGAGGGCTACCTGCAGCATATGCATTCGCACCTTTACGTGTATGATATAGCTGCAAAAAAGCTGGACGCCTTAACTATGGGTGATATGGATGATACCGATCCGGTATGGAGTCCGGATAGTAAATTCATTGCCTATGTAAGTAACCATACCCTTGACCCCGACCGTAACGAAAACTTCGATATTTTTACCATAGAGGCTAAAAAGGGAGCGGAAGCCAACCAACTCACCACCTTTACAGGGCACGATATTAAGCCACAATGGAGCCCGGATGGTAAGCACATTGCCTACCTGCGGTCGACCAGCGATGCCGATTACTTTATTTATCAACACGATCTGCTTTGTTTGATGGATACGGACGGCAAGAACAATAAAGTACTTACCGCACAACTTGACAGGCCTGTGAGTAATATTGCGTGGAGCAGGGACAGTAAAAACATTGGCTATGTGGTAAGTAATGACCGGATCAGGTACATAGCACAGTATAATTTACTGCTGCGTAAATCAACCGTAATTAATAAAGGTGTTCAGTGCAGTTTTGATAATCTTATAGCCCAGGGGCCTGGAAACTGGATAGCTAAAATGACCAATCCATATATGCCGCATGAGTTGGTGGCTGTTGAAAATGGCAAAATACGCCGGCTCACTTTTCATCAGGATAATTGGTTGAATAAAGTTAAGCTGGCTTATGTAAAAGGCTTTCAATCATTCAGTAGTGATGGTACACTGGTGTCGGGCTTGTTGTATACTCCTGATAGTTTAACCACCAAAAAGCTGCCCCTTATTTTATACATTCACGGCGGGCCAACAGATCAGGACGAGTTTGAGTTTGATGCCATCAGGCAGGTATTGGCCAGTGCCGGTTTCGCGGTGGCCGCGGTTAATTACCGGGGCAGCACCGGTCGGGGACTGGAATATACTAAAACCATTTACGCCGATTGGGGCAATAAAGAGGTGAAAGACCTGCTGGGCGCGGTTGATGAACTGGTTAAAACAGGTGTAGCTGATGCACAGCGGCTGGGTATAGGAGGCTGGAGCTACGGCGGTATATTAACTAATTATACCATTGCATCCGATACTCGCTTTAAAGCCGCAGCCAGTGGTGCCGGAAGCTCCTTACAATTATCTATTTATGGCAGCGACCAATGGGTGGTTCAATATGATAATGAACTGGGCTATCCGTGGAAAAATGCAGAGAAATATATTCAACTTTCGTACCCGTTTTTTCATGCCGATAAGATTAAAACACCAACACTGTTTATGTCTGGCCTAAAAGATTTTAATGTGCCTACCGGTGGCAGCGAGCAAATGTACCAGGCGCTTAAATCGCAAGGCATACCAACTCAACTGGTGCTTTACCCAGGGCAATACCATATGATAAGTATTCCGAGCTATCAAGTTGACAGGGCGCAGCGTTATATCGACTGGTTTAATATGTACCTGAACGATCAGCCCAAAGCAGTATATTTTAAATAGTTTAAATGTACCGGGATGTTAATATGTTAAAAATATACATATTAAATAAATACTGTTTAAACATAATTTTACTGTATGACTAAACATCACAACCTGTTTTACCTGCTTGCCATTTTTTTTGTGCCTTTAATATTAACTTCCTGCCATTCGCGTAAAGCGGCCATGAAGGGGCAGCCCGGGGAAGTAGTAAAACCCCAAATGGAGGTAGCCGATAAGTATTCGCAGATCATGGGGGTTAATAAGGGCGATATTGAAAATGGCCGCTTATATGCCTTTATTGATCAGTGGATGGGAGTTCCGTACAAATTTGGTGGTTTGGATAAAGATGGCGTTGATTGCTCTGGCCTGGTATATTTATTAGAGCAGGAGGTTTATGGCATTACTATACCGCGTATGACCAGTAAACAGATCACGGTTATTAAACGTAAATATGAAGAAGACCTTAAAGAAGGCGACCTGGTTTTCTTTGATTTTGACGGTAAGCAGTTTAGCCATGTAGGTGTTTACCTGCAAAATGGTTATGTGGTACATGCAAGTTCCCGAAAAGGAGTGATCATTATACGCCTGCGCGATCCATCCATGTATAAATACTTTTCAAGGGCCGGATCTATTGATATTCAATCACATACACAGGTGAATTAATTGCGTGGGATCTAAATTTTTCCGGTACAATATTTATCCCAGTGAGATATCAATAATTTTTGGCCGTATTGGGTAGTACAGGTTCCCATGCCGGGTGTTGGGGTAAACTCACCAAAAACACATCCTTTATCGGTGGCATAAAAGTCAATGCGTACAAATATCTCATAAGCTTTACTCAGGGTTTTGGCTTGTTTCACTATTTCCTTTAAGCATCTTGGAGGTTGTTCAAGCTCGCCATTTGGGTAAATTTTGTTTACTACTTTTAATAGATTCCAGTTTTCATCATAGAAAGAACCATTGCCCGATTTGGGGCTTAACCTGTTAATTACCCATATGCAGGCTATCTTTCCATTAAAGCTGTATACTTTATAATCTTTCAGAATTTCATTTTGGCCTTGCTCATTTTTCAAAAATTCCTCAATTAAAAACTCCAGCTTATCATTTGATTCAATGGCTGTTTTCAGGATTTCTTTAATTTGAGCGGTGGTATATGTTTTTTTATCAAAAAGATTGTAATCTCTTTTCATTAAAAAAACAAGATTGGCTGAGTGGCCAATAGTAGGCCTGATCACATAATTTTCGGGTAGTTTTTTAAAGTCGATAGTATCGATATTCCTGCCTTTCCATATTAAGGCAGCTACTTTGCAGCCATGTTTGCCGGCAAACTCTCTTGAGTTATATTTATTACTTAATTTTCGTTGCCAGTTAACAACATCTTTCCATTTATCAATGCCATCTTCGGCATCCATTAATGTGTTTCTAACTGTTTCGGCCTGTGGATCTTGCCAAAATTGTTTGTGCCTGGCCCGTATTCTTGCAGGAAATGGCCCCCTATGATCTAAATAGGTTTGGATAAGTTTTAGCATGTTTATCTACTTAGGTAAATAATTGGTATATTAAAATTGATTAATATTTTTCAACTTATACTTGTTTTTTTAATATTGTTACCCTGTGTGAAATTATGTGTAACGAAATAAAAGAAAAGCCACTTTTATGAAAACTGATTCATAAAAGCTAAACCAGAATTATTACACACTTTGCAATCCAAAACGACGATATTGTATTGTACAAGCCATAAAATCTGCCCATAATTACTTTTTATAGATTTAAACTTGCAAAGATTTTATGTAAAATGATATTGTAAACTTGTAGATTATTATGCCTTAATATTTACATGTTACACCGGATATATAATATGCAAAATGATATGCTATTTCGTCTTAAATACCTGGTGTTAAAACGGCAGGCTGGGCACTAAGTTAGGCTGCTAATGAAAATTTCGATAGTTTTGCAGCAATATGGCTGATCAAAAGGAAGAATATTCATTTTGGACTAAATACAAGCGTTTTGCCGGTAATGAGATTTTGCTTTACCTTATTATGATTGTGGGTATAATCCTGGGTATTATTATCTTTAGTTACCTTTAATCAGGGTAACATTATTATCGTCACTCTCTACAATAGCCTGATAAAAGTCAATCAGGTCCTGGTAAGTATCCTTACTATAAGTGCCATCAAAAACTTGCAAGCTACGCTTGTATATCAATTGGTTATTTTTTACAGTTATGCTTGCCGAGAATTTTCCGAATGGTTTAGATATCGATACGTTTGCCGGACGCATATCCACCTTGTAGCCTGCAGGTAACGTATAGCTGATCTCATCCTCATCTGTAAATCCACGGTTTATGTATACGTCAAGACGGCGGTTACGTACTTCACGCGGTACATGAGTTACCCTGTTGGTTGCATTTACTATAAAAGAAAGTTTACCATCATTAGCCGATGCATAATCACGTGCGTTAAGCTGAATATTTTCCGTAGTTACTGGTTGCTGGCTTTTATCCTGTTTAAAATCAGCTTTTTCAATATCCATATTATCTATGGGATACTCCTTTTGAAGCGCCTTGATTTGCTCTTTAGGGGCCTTGTCAATAATGTATTGCACATTATCATACTGTGTCCCTTTAAAAGAGGTTAGCATATTGCCTGTTAGCGCGCCATTAACATCTAAAACAAAGTTTGCTTTACACTGCTGTAAATTGTTTTGGGCGGTATATATGGGTGTATGTAGCAGTTTGCCACCGGTAGGTGTGCAGGCCAACACCGTACGGTCGTCAGTAAAATCACTTAAAAAACCAAACGGCATTTTCTGATTGGTACATTCTAAAAAGGTGGTATCGTTTTTAAAAGGAAGGCATAAAATAACATGATTAAACTGATTCATGCTGGTAAAATCTTTCAATGGGCTCACCTTTTGGTTACCTGCCTCTACAATGCAATAGTATGATTCAATATTCACAGATTTGAGCAGGGCCTGTGTATAGTTTACGAGTGCTTTACAATCACCATAGTTCTGCTGGTCAACATCGCTTGCTAAAAATGGCTGATAGCCGCCAATACCCACCTGTACGCTTATATAATGAGTTTTCTCCTGCATGTATTCATATATCTTTTTAGCTTTCAGTTTAGGATCTGTAATACCCTGAGTGAGCTGTTTCATGTAATCTACAGTAGCGGCGGGAATCTGCAGGCGGGTAACCAGTAGTTTATCATATATCCACTTACCCATTTCGTTCCAGTTAGTAAAAGATCCGGTAAGTCCTTCATAGCTGAATTTTTCGGGAGCTATTTTGACATAGGTTAAATACTTATTCTCATTAGGGCTGTAAGGTTCGTCCTTAATGGCTTTTAAATTACTTACCTGCCAGGTGTAGGTTTTAAATCCATCTTTATTAGTGCCCTTTACAACACCAGAGGGCGTGTTGATCTCTTTATACCTGATATTAAAATCTGGTTTACAGCTAAATGTATAGGAGCTTTTTTCAACCGCCAGTCCTGTGGTTGAGTTAGGTGCCCAGTCATCAAAATTGAGCGATTGTTTTGACTTTACATCATACTCATAAACAAGGGTATAGGGATAATCCGTTACCGGCGGATTATAGTGTTTTACCTTCAAATCCTGAAAAAGCGAAAAACCATCCTGTGTGTTTACATCCTCAAAATCACTTTCTGAAAACTTGCCGGTTAACTTGCCAAATTGGTTATAAACAGTTCCCTTAATACTTTTTATGATGTTACTTTTATCATGCCAAACCAATACCTCTGCCATCTGGTCGCCGTTTTTGTTTAAAATGGTAATGGCAGTTTTGATATGATAAAGGGTATTGTCAAAATCTTTCACTTCAACATTTATCTCTTTATTGCGTATTACCGCGCTTGCATACGACAGCAGGTCTTTAGATATAAGTGATGCATCATAGTTTTCCTGTGCCTGAGCGCTTAAGCCGCCAAACAGTATAAAAGATAAAAGTAAAAACGCTTTCATTATTTTTTCTTGAAAACCATATCGGCTTTTTCGGTGAGGATTATTTTGTTGTATAGCTCTTTAAGATAAGGATACTCGTTAGGGCTATAAATACCCTTGTTAAAACGGGTTATGTTTGATACCGTGAATGTATCGCCCTGGTTATCATAGTTGGTAGCAAACATACCGCCATTGTTAGGCAAGGCAAAAGCCGCGTTTGGCGGAGGTGTTTCAACGGTGTACTGTGATGGCAGGTGCATGGTCAGTAATAATCGCTCGTCAGAGGCCATACCCCAGTCAACCGGATAGTCACGTTCGGCCAGTTTAAAAGGGTTTGTAGTTATCTTATTCCAGAAATAAGGATTAAATACCAGTTGAGTCTTCATATTTTCAAAGGCATCGATCTCTACCTCCAGCGTTTCGCCAAGCGGCATATTAAGGCTATCGAGATTACTGATGTTTGATTTCAGGATCTTCAATTTAGGAAGTTTAGCATCCATATCCTCTATATATTCATCAACAGAGTTGAACTTTTTAATGGCTTTACGTTTTTTGTAGGCATCATATCCGGTATAATAATTGGTTATGGTTCCTTTTATTTTGCCATTATCAAGCAGGGTAAGGTCAAGTGATCTTGTGCTGTTGGCTTTTTGCAAACCGCTTAACTCTACCCAGTACGATGGCTTATCGAGACTAATTACTCTGCCTTTATCATTAAGGCATTTGAGAGGTAGCAAACCGAATGACAGCAACTGATCAGATGCATCTAAATAATAAGTATTACCATCAATATTGGCCTTGGCCACCACATAATTAAAATCGCTGAGTACAGGATACAGCATGTTTATATTTCCATGCTCACGTGTTGATAGCAGCACAGCCTCGGTATTAATACCTGCCGAATTAAGCGCGGTAATCAACGAAAGATTAATATCTGCAACACTGCCTGTGTGTGCATCCATTGCCCGTTTAATACCATCAGCACTTCCAATGCCTATGTAGTCGTTCCATTTATACCATTTTTGCAGGTAGCTGTAAATGGCCTGTGCTTTATCCATATCGGTGGTTTTACCGGCAATAACAGATGCCATTCGCTCTTTCATCAGGTCTTTACGCTTTAACTGGGAGCCAAAGTTTTCATCAATTTTAAGCTGGCGGTCAATATCTTTCCACTCCTTACTTACAAGGGTTTTAACTGAGGTGTACGGGTTTGTCCACTCAACCAGTTCAAAATCAATGGCCGATAAAAAGTTTTTTGGCGATGTCATGTAATCCTCTTCTATAAAAGCAGGGATATCGTTCATCGCATACATGATGTGTGAGCAATCACTTTTTGCACCATGAGTTGTAAAACATTCACGTTCAACTTCAGAACTTGTTTTTGATAGTTTTAAGTAACCTTTTAACGCGGCGTTAAAATTCCAGAAACCAGGTATATGTACCTCATATTGTGAATGTATTTTAGGTATGTTATCCTGAAACTCCCACCGGCGAAAGCTATCCCAGAAAGGGGAGATAAGCTTATAGCTAAACTCAATAACGCATCCGTTGCGCAGGCCCGGAAGTGCAAATTTTACGGTGCCGCCGTATTTGTAATCTTTTACCTGGAATACCTTCTTAGGATCGAGCTCTATTTTTTGCATCATACCGTTATCATCGGTATAATAGGTAAAGCCTTTAATGTCTGTAACTTCTTCGGCTACCTCATCATTGTTATGCACGGGGATTGCAATAGTACCGTTGTCAAAGCCTTTGTTGTCAAATATTTTTATCTTGGCGTGGTAGTCATGAATCAGCCGTACGCGATCGTCATTGGTGATATCTATCCTTGATTTGCCAAATTCATTCAGGTAAACGGCGTGTGCTTCAGGGTCTTTGTCGTATTTTTGCATACTAACCTCTTCAACTACAAAACCTTCTTTAAAATCTTGTGCTTTTGCAAAGTGTTGAGTACCAATAGTTACTAATGCAATAAGTAATGCTTTTTTCATGCAATATTGTGATAAATTAGGGAGGTATTAAATTAAATATAAAACGGATATTTTAAATAAATTAAAAAATTTATTCTGCTGGTTCTTTTTCGGACTTTTGCGACCTTTGTACTATCTACTTTGATCTTGATAAAATGAAATTAAATTTAAAACGCCCTCTTGCTTTTTTCGACCTGGAGACTACCGGTACCAATATTGGAGCCGACCGCATAGTTGAAATATCTGTTATTAAGCTAAACCCTGATGGCAGCGAAGAAGTAAAAACATGGCGGGTTAACCCTGGTATGCCCATCCCTCTGGAATCGTCATTGGTACATGGTATTTATGACGAACATATTAAGGATGAATTGCAGTTTAAAGAAATAGGGCAGGCTATAGCCGAGTTTATTGCAGACAGCGACCTGGCAGGCTATAATTCTAATAAGTTTGATATACCCATGCTGATGGAGGAGTTTTTACGTGCCGGTGTACTATTTAATCTTGACGCACGCCATTTTGTGGATGTACAAAACATATTCCACCAGATGGAACAACGCACGCTGAAGGCGGCTTACCAGTTTTACTGTGATAAAAAGATAGAGAATGCCCACTCGGCCGAAGCGGATACCCGTGCTACGATGGAAGTGCTGCTGGCACAAATTGAGCGTTACGAGAACATGGAGTGGGAGGATAAAAAAGGCAATATCATTATCCCGGTTACCGGCGATGTGGAAGCGTTGCACAAGTTTACCAACCTGAGCAAACCGGTTGATTTTGCCGGCCGTATGGTTTATAACGAGCAGGGCGAAGAATTGATTAACTTTGGTAAACACAAAGGCAAACGCGTAGAAGATGTGTTTAACGTTGAGCCAAGCTATTATTCATGGATGATGCAGGGCGATTTTCCCTTGTACACCAAACGAAAACTGGAAGAGATATATACCCGTTGGAACGGTAAAAAAGCTGCCGAACGCCAGGCTAAAGCGGCCTCGCAACCAAAACCGGCCGATCAACAGGCGCCCAAAACTGACGCACCAAGGGTTGATTATCCTAAAAAAGAATACACTACCAAGCCTGATCATACCAGGACGCAGCCATATCAAAATAAGCCTTTTAAGAAGAAAGAAGAACCAGCCAAACCGGTTGATAATGATATGCTTCAGCAATTAGCCCTGAAATTTAAAAAGGGGTAGTTTTTGTAGTGGTAAGTAATGAGTTTTGAGTGATAAGTTTTCATTTGAAACTCATTACTTATTTATGTGGGTAAAAACTCATAACTCCATACTCAAAACTCACCACTATTTCCGAAGGAAATCTATATTCCGTTTAAGGCCGCTAAACTTAGTACGCTTTACGGCTGAGTTTTTGAATACTTTTTGAAAAATATCCTGGGTAATTTCTTGCCAGTCGGCAGCTTTCAGGCCCAAAAGATCGGGGTGGGGGCTAAAGGAGGGCTCGGCATTCAGTACCGAAAAACGGTTCCAGGGGCATACGTCCTGACAAACATCGCAGCCAAACATCCAGTTATCCATTTTTCCTTTAAATTCCTGCGGTATCTCGTTTTTAAGCTCAATGGTGAGGTATGATATGCATCGGCTGCCATCAACTACATAAGGGCCAACAATGGCATCGGTAGGGCAGGCGTCAATACAATTGGTACAGGTGCCGCAATGATCGGCTGTGGGGGCTATATCGTACTCCAGTTCCAGGTCGATGATTAATTCGGCCAGAAAAAAGAAGGATCCTGTCTTTTTATTCAACAAATTGGAGTTTTTGCCTATCCAGCCCAATCCAGCTTTTTTCGCCCATGCCTTATCCAAAACAGGTGCTGAATCAACAAATGCGCGACCGCCTACCTCGCCAATTTTTTCGTTGATAATCTGTAGCAATTGTCTGAGCTTATCTTTAATAACGGTATGATAATCCATTCCGTAGGCATATTTTGATATTTTCGGTGCCGATGGATCCTCTTGCTGCTCGTTAGTAAAATAATTAATACCCAACGATATAACCGACTTTGCCCCATCAACCAGCAGGCGTGGGTCAAGACGTTTATCAAAATGATTTTCCATGTACTGCATTTCGCCGTGCATGTTTTTGTTGAGCCACGCCTCTAATCGGGGAGCTTCTTCCTCTAAAAAATCAGCTTTGGAAATTCCGCAAAACAGAAAGCCAAGTTTTTGGGCTTCTTGTTTGATTAACTGGCTGTACGTTGTCCTGTTTTGCATTACAGAAGCAAAGATACTATAAAATAAAATTCTCAGAATTGAGCAATAAGTCCTTTGTATGTGCCTCACTATTTATTTTAATAGTATGTTTTTTAATAAAATAGGTGATTTTTTTGGGCTTGGTGCAGTTTTTGCAACTATGCTAAAAAAAGACCTGCTATGCTTAAACACATGATTTATTTACCAGCGCATGTGTTAGGTATACACGCGGTTGGGGATGTTACTATTAATGATTACAGGAAAGCATTACTGCCTTTACTTAAAGAGCAGGTAAGGCGAAACCATAAGATCAACTTTGTATTGGTTTTAGAAGCCAATATCAAAAATTTTAATGCAGGCGCCTGGTGCGGTAATATAGAAATGGGGTTAAAATACTTTTTAAGATGGAATAAACTGGCCATAGTATCTGACCAAAAAGACGCCCGCAGTTTTAGCGACCTGTTTAAATATATTTTACCCGGTAAATACAGGGGGTACGCCTTAGAAGATATTGATGAGGCAATAAAATGGGTTTCGGAAAAGTAGAGGTAGGGTTTAAAACCAGGTAAATATTTATGCAAAAGGCCTCTCTTTTCAGAAAGGCCTTTTGTATTTATCAAGCGTGTAAGAATTAAAAACTGTTCCTTACGCTGTTACTGAAAGTTTTGGTTGACCAGTAACCGCTGTCTAAAATTCTTCTCACGGTCATTAACGGATAATCAGGGTCACGTTTGTCGGCCAGTTGAAAAGCTATTTTGAATCCCTTTTTTTCCAGTTCAGGCAAAACAGGCTTTTTCCAGATACCAAACGGATAAGCAAAATAATCTATCTTTTTACCGGTAATCTCTTCCAGTTTTTTAGTAGGTTTATCAATCTGCGTAACCCAATCGTCAACAGGGCGGGTAGTTACTTTACCATTTTTGCCGATGATCTTCAATTCAGAATTGTGAGAATATTTATCTACCCGGTGATGATCCCAGGTATGGCTGCCAATCACGTTACCTTCGTCTGATAGTTGTTTTACCATATCGGCAGTCATGTAATGCGGGCGACCTAATGATACGGTCATTACAAAATACACAGCCTTAAAACCGTATTTTTTTAATGTAGGGTTAGCTATTGTGAACTGATCAAGATCAGTATCATCAAATGTTAGCATAATAGGCTTTTTAGGCAGTGGTGCGCCTTTGGTAAGGTAAGCATACAACTGATCAGGCAGTATGGTATGATAACCGCTATCGGCCAGCATTTTAATATGTTCTTTAAAAGCTGCTATCTGTACAATATAATCTTTAGCGCCTTTTGAGTCGGTAGCTTTCCAGTCGCGAATCTGGTGATAACAAACCACAGGAACTTGTTTACGAGCCATAATAGCCGCGTTATCCGCAGGTTTGCCGGCGGCCGAAACTGCCGCTGTAGGTACTTCTGCACTGGTTGCACCCGCGTTTGTTATTTTATCAGAAGGTTTAGACTGGCAAGATATAGTGGTGCCCAACGCACACACGGTTAACCATACAAAAGCTTTTTTGAACATATTAGAACTGTATTTTTTTATTATTTCAAGAACGGCTAAATTAATACAATATACATGCAGGCAATAAATTTATTGTAAATAAATTATTAACAACAATTATAAAACTATCCGTTTACCTTCCTTGATCGATCTTTTTGCAGCATCCAGTATTTGCATCACGATCATGTTGTATTTTAATGACGACTGATCATTACGGGTTCTTTTTGGATCTTTGAGCGCGGCTGTAAAATAAGGCACAGGCGCATTAATAGGAGATGGCAACGGAGCAGCTTTAAATTCCCTGGTAGTTTTATTTATTCTGATCTGCAAGCTGTCCGGATCAAAAGTATGGATGTAGCCTTTCGCTCCGAAAATTTCCATATCCTTAATGCTGAACGGCCAGTTCCATGAACCTTCAATCATACCTGTAGCATTCGGGTATTCAACAAGAACGGTGGCATCATCCTCAACCTTAGGGTACACAGATGGTTTATAGTGTCTGGCAATTGCAGTTACCGCAATTGGTTTTTGACCTTGCATAAACCAGGTCATCATGTCGGCTCCGTAGCAACCAAAATCATTCAGCGCGCCGGCGCCATTCAATTCCGGATCGGTTAACCAGCTCAGGAAATCTTCGCTGCAACCAATTTCGCGAGGGCCCTGGTGGCCATCATGAAACACCATTTTACGTATTACCCCAATGCTATCGGTTTTAACAGTATTGTAAGCGCTTTGAACCGATGAGTACCAGGTAGTTTCGTAATTGGTAAGCACGTTAACATAATACTTCAGCGACAAAAACTCTATACGTTTAGCCTGCTCAAGCGTGGCTGCCAAAGGTTTTTCAACCATTACAGGTATACCCATAGGGGCGCAGGTTTCCACAATATCAACGTGTTTAGCTACTGCATTATAACCTAAAACAATGGTTGGTTTACGTTTAAGACACATGGTTTTCAGATCCTCAAAAAACAGCGAATCGGGCAGGTTATAGGCTTTGCCAAACTTTTCCCATAGTTTTTTATTAGGCTCGGCAATGCCTACTATGTTTACGTTACCGTGGCGGTATTCATTTAAAATAAGATGAATGTGGTCATGGTTCAGGCCAGCAATGCCCACTTTGGTGCCTGTAGCCATACGGCGGGCAGCCAGACTATCGGCTTTTACTTTTGCAGCCGAATCAAGCGGAGCTGTTTGGGCCTGTGTATTGGTTGCGGATAATCCCATGATCAGGGAAGCCGCTAAAAGGATTTTGCAGCAGACCCCGATGCTTTGTTTTAGTTTAGTTTTCATGTTTGGTATAATAGTTTATTGGTTGGTTACTAAAATAACGACGGATTGCCGCCCAGTTTTATTTTTCCTAAATGCCTGTAAGCACTCTCGGTAGCTTCACGGCCACGGGCGGTACGCATTAAAAAGCCTTCCTGTATTAAAAAAGGCTCATACACTTCTTCAATAGTACCTTCATCCTCACCAACGGCTGTGGCAATAGTTTTTAAACCTACTGGGCCGCCTTTAAACTTATCAATAATGGTAACTAATATCTTATTATCCATTTCATCCAGGCCGTGCTCATCCACATTCAGGGCGTTCAGGGCGTATTGAGAAATCTCCGTATCAATTTTACCATTTCCTTTGATCTGTGCAAAATCACGTGTGCGGCGCAGCAGGGCGTTGGCTATACGCGGGGTTCCACGGCTGCGGCGGGCAATTTCATAGGCTCCCTCATCCGTGATTGGTGTTTTCAGGATAGAGGCCGAACGGAGTACAATAGTGGTCAACAGTTTGGCATCATAATACTCCAGCCTGGCGTTTATACCAAACCGGGCTCTTAAAGGCGCGGTAAGCAGTCCTGAGCGCGTGGTAGCGCCCACCAGGGTAAATGGGTTAAGAGATATTTGTACCGAACGGGCGTTAGGGCCGCTCTCCAGCATAATATCTATCTTAAAATCTTCCATTGCCGAGTACAGGTACTCCTCAACCAGCGGACTAAGCCTGTGTATCTCATCAATAAACAGGATATCACCTGTTTCCAGGTTGGTTAGGAGGCCTGCCAGATCGCCGGGTTTATCCAGCACCGGGCCCGAGGTTATTTTGATGCCTACGCTCATTTCGTTGGCAATAATATGCGATAGGGTAGTCTTGCCCAGGCCCGGAGGGCCATGCAATAAAACATGGTCAAGCGCCTCACCACGCTGGCGTGCCGCTTGTACGAAAATTTTTAAGTTGGCTAATATCTTATGCTGACCGGTAAAGTCCTCAAATTGCTGCGGGCGCAACACTTTTTCAATGTCGCGTTCAGTATTCGTAAGGCGTTCTGCTCCGGGATCAAGATGCTCATTCATTACCAACGAAATTAGTATTTATTATTGAAGTGAAGAAGTCTGCAAGTCAGAAAGTCCGCAAGTCAATAATTTATAGCCTAAAAGTTACATCGTGTACAAATTCTTCCGGTCTTTCGGACTTTACCGACTTCCGGACTATCCTTCAGGATACTTTCTGAAAATGCTGTTGATCTTCATTTGTATCACTCCGAAAAAAGCTTCTTTAAATATACCGGTCGACATTTTGGAGGTGCCTGCAGTGCGGTCTGTGAAAATGATGGGTACTTCTACCAGCTTAAATCCGTGTTTAATAGAGGTATACTTCATCTCTATCTGGAAAGCGTAACCCACAAACTTTATTTTATGAAGCCTGATGGTTTCCAGAACTTTGCGTTTATAGCACATAAAGCCAGCTGTTGAATCCCTAACATCAATACCGGTAATAAAACGCACATATACCGATGCAAAATAGCTCATCAGCACGCGGCTCATGGGCCAGTTTACCACGTTTACGCCATTGCTGTAGCGGGAACCTATGGCAGCATCGGCGCCATCAATACAGGCTTGCCTCAGTTTAAGCAGATCATCGGGGTTATGCGAAAAATCGGCATCCATCTCAAAAATGTAATCGTAATGGCGGGCAATAGCCCATTTAAAACCATGTATGTAAGCCGTTCCCAGGCCTTGCTTACCCGCCCGCTCTTCAATAAACAACCGCTCGGGAAATACATCCATTAGGTTTTTTACGATGATGTTTGTACCATCAGGCGATCCGTCATCAATAATAAGCAGGTGAAAATCATGAGGTAGGGAGAATACTTTGCGTATCATACGCTCAATATTTTCCTTTTCATTATAGGTAGGTATTATAACAATGCTATCCGGCACGTAGAAATTATCAAGTAAACAAAGGGTAAAAATAGTTGATTTAAACCCGGTTTTAAAAATAAATAAAAAAGCAGTTAAACAATATTTACTTAACTGCTTTCAATAACGTTAAAACTTATAAATTATTGGTATCGGCAATAACTTGATTCTCTATATAAGGATCGGTAATATAATTCCTTTCTTTTAATCTTGGTGCAACAAACATAAACACCAGGATAAATACACAAATAAAAATAACAAAGAACCACTCATAATTAGCACCTTTAAGATTACGAGTCCACCAGCCGCCATCTTCTATCAGGCTATTAACAAGTGCGGTAATCAGATTACCGAATGATACAACCAAGAACCAGATACCGGTCATGGTACTTTTCATTGATTTTGGCGAGTGTGTATAAGCGTATTCCAGGCCGGTGATAGATACCAGCACCTCGGCTGCTGAAAGTATCATAAAAGCAAGCACTTGCCACCAGATGGAAGGGGCGCCGCCGTGATCAAGGTTGGTGTGTATTATACCAATTACCACGAATGATAAAGCGGTTAAAACCAAGCCAACACCAAGTCTTCGGAGCGGGGTTGTTTTCAGACCAATTTTATCAAAAAATGGATATACCAAATAGTTGAAAAATGGAATGAATAAAAGAAGGAACACGGTATTAATAGTTGATAACTGGCCTGGCAGTACCGTAAATGAGGTAAAACCCAGGTTAATTACACGGTTCATTTTTTCGGCATATAGGGTCCACTCAGATAAACACTGATCCCAAACAGCCCAAAATGCCAGCGCGAAAAAGAATACAGACATAACGCGGTATACTGCTTTCACACCTTCAACGCGTTCAGAATCATACGGGCCTTTGGCAACATCAAGCATGTCCTGACCAGGTTTGCGTTGACCTAAATGAGTTAGCGCATACCATGTTATAAATACCAGGTTATTGCGATTAACACCTTGTGGAGGAACCCTTACGTATCTTTTACGACCCGAAAAAAATATGATAGTAGCCAGCGCCATCAGGAAACCTGGGATACCAAAAGCCCATTTAGGGCCAAAATGCTCATATGTCCAGGGAATAGCAACGGTTGAAATCATAGAGCCGGCATTGATACTGAAATAGAACCATCCGTAAACTTTAGATAGCAGATCCTGGTTGGTAGCGTCAAACTGATCGCCCACATTGGCAGATACGCATGATTTAATGCCACCGGCACCAATTGCAACCACCAATAAACCTAATTCAAAGCCACCAAGGCCACCATCAAACATGGCCAACATTAAATGGCCGAAGCAATAAATTATCGATACATACAGGATAAGTTTGTATTTGCCGGTAAACCAGTCGGCTATCATGCCGCCTACAAATGGCAAAGCATAGGCTACCATCACAAATAGATGGTGTAGTTTATTGGCTTTAGCGTTGGCAACATCTGTTAGCGCAGCGACATTATTAGGGTTGAAAAACTGGTTTACCAGGAAAAGCGTCAGGATGGAACGCATGCCATAAAAACTAAAACGTTCCGCCGCTTCATTACCTATAATATAAGGAACACTTTTAGGAAATCTGGATTTTGGGGTAGCCATTTCGGCTGGGCTTTTTTGCATTATTGAAATAAAAAATTTGTTAAAAGTAGTACAATTCTTTTTGAATCAGAATTTTATACCGGAAGTGCTATGGTTTGATATGTAATATTTTGATTTGAATGTGCTGTTTGAAGTTTAATTTTTACGTATGGATTTTTTATCCTCAATGGCCTGTTTCTTAGGATCGATCAGCTCGTTATCGCTATTGTTTGGGATGTTACGCATATCCAGGTTGTCCTGGTACACCCAACGGCCATTTTTGAGTTTATAACCATCGTAACTCAGGTCGGGGCCAAACATTTCGTGCTGGTCTTTCATTTTTGGGTCGGGAGGTACCAAGTGATCAAATACTATCAAGTTTTGTTCAGGTAGGTATCGTAGCAGCATAGATGCCTGGCGGGTATATTCAAATACAACTCTTTTACGGCTTTTGCCGTTCCCATCAAAAACGGGCATGCCAAATACCGGTTTATCGTTGCTGAACGAGAGTACCTCGATCACTTTTTTGGTTGATTTTACGGTATTCCCTTTCCAGCCAATTAAAACATAATATGGCTTTTGTGCATAAACAGGCACTATTTTGTAATACTGAGCTCCATACCATTTACGGTTATCAGTAACGGAATCTTCCGGGTTTTTGAGCAAGGGCGAATAATCTTCCAGCGGGAACATTTTTAGCGGGCCGCCGGTATTTAATTGGATAGTACCATAAAAACGGTAGCTGCCATCCTGGTTTACCACATGCCAGCTCATGATTCGGAAACGGTTATCAGGTGAGTTGATAATGCTGATACTTTTAACCGAATCAAACGGAAAAAGAAACGAATTAGATATTTTTAATGCCGATACCAGCGTTTTGATGAACTGGTAATTAGCGTTTTTGCGCTCCAGATCGTTCTCGTTATTGATAAATATTTTACCTAATGATGCAAGGCTATCCTGGTAAATGTTGAGTTGTTTTATGCGTGCGCTTTCGCTGTTGAGCTGGCCAAAACTTTGACAGGCAACAAACAGCAGGGGCACGAAAAGAAACAAACGCCTTATCGCCATACCGGATATTTAAAAATTAACATCATGATCAAGGGTGCGAAACTAATAATTTATTACAATAGTTGTTGTAACATGCTTAACGGCAGACCGCTTGTTTTTATTAACGTAAATTTTCAATAACCATTGCGCTGGCACCGCCACCGCCATTACAAATTCCGGCAGCACCATATTTGCCTTTATTTTGTTGTAGTACATGCAATAAGGTGACAATGATACGGGCACCTGAAGCACCCAGCGGGTGTCCTATAGCTACCGCCCCGCCATTAACGTTAACCTTTGCAGGGTCAAGCTTTAGCAATTGGTTATTAGCTATAGATACTACCGAAAAAGCCTCGTTGATCTCGAAAAAATCAATCTGATCTGCTGATATACCAGCCCTATGCAAGGCTAATGGGATAGCTTTGGATGGAGCAGTGGTAAACCATTCCGGAGCTTGCTGCGCATCTGCATAGGATACAATACGTGCCAGTGGTTTAATGCCCAGTTCGTCGGCTTTTTCGCGGCTCATGAGTATCAGGGCAGCGGCGCCATCATTCAGGGTAGAGGCATTGGCCGCGGTTACTGTTCCATCCTTTTTAAATACGGGTTTTAGAGTTGGTATTTTTTCAAACTTTACGGTGGCAGGCTCTTCATCCTGGGCAAATAAAGTGATATCACCCTTTTTATCTTTTAGTTCAACAGGCGTTATCTCGTCGATGAATTTACCCTCTTTTTGAGCCTTTTGAGCCCTTTGGTATGATTCTATGGCATAAGCGTCCTGATCTTCTCGACTAATGTTACAGTCCGTGGCGCAAAGTTCAGCCGCCGAGCCCATGTGGTAATCATTGTAAACATCCCAGAGTCCATCTTTTACCAACCCGTCGGTAATTTGGCCATTGCCTAAACGGTAGCCGTTGCGGGCTTTATCCAGGTAATAGGGTACATTACTCATGCTTTCCATGCCGCCGGCAACCACAATGTCATTTTGGCCTATGGCGATGCTTTGGGCTGCCAGCATAATAGCTTTCATGCCCGAGGCACATACTTTATTAACCGTAGTAGCAGGTAAATAGGGCAGGCCAGCGAATATTGCTGCCTGGGTAGCAGGTGCCTGGCCCAAATTGGCCGACATCACATTGCCCATATAAACTTCCTGAATCTGATCGGGGCGGAGGCCTGATTTTTCAACGACCGATTTTATGGCCAATGCGCCCAACTGGGTTGCGCTGATACTGGCTAAACTACCTCCGAAACTGCCTATTGGTGTACGTGTGGCTGCTACTATGACTACTTCTTCCATGTGTCCCTCATTAAAGTTGGTGGTGGCAAATTTAATTATTTTGATGAAAGTGAAAAGCTATGCATGCATAATATTTTCACCCTGAATTTTAGTTCCGGTTTTTGTCCCTAAAACTTTTTAAAATTAAATTTTAACACTTTTTGGCTCAGTTTAACATCAAAAATGGCTGAAAATTGCCGGTAAATCACCAAAAAATACCTGTTTTAACACTTTTTGATCTGCTTTTTGCCACTTATTTTTACTTTAAAAAGTATTAAGTATTTGATTATTAGAATGTTGTTTGTTTTTGACGTGTTTTTGATCATTTCTCCGCCTTAACAA
>NZ_JBCECK010000089.1:0-21882 GCF_039207105.1 Mucilaginibacter sp. | reverse complement strand
TATTAACAGATAACATATATAACTATTTGTAAAATAACCTATTATAATTTTTAAATCATTAAAGCAGAATTTTATTTGGTTGGCCACCCCCTATTTACCCCAAAAAGTAGGTATAAAATACTTCATATGGTATACTTACTTTATATAAAACAAATAAATAACTGTTATATACATAGTTATAATAATTTAAAAAATTATATTTGGTGATATTTTCAACCAAATAAATGGGAAGTTAGGCCGATAATAGGTCGCAATACCAAAAACCTGCGGGCTTTTGATCTGCAGGTGAAACACAGGAGTCGTTAGAGTTTTTAGGTGCCTGGTACTCCTTAAATATCTTCACTCCGGTTTTGTAGGCTATCTCCTTTTTGAAGATTGGACCTTTAAATGCAAACGTATGAAACTCCCCGTTCTCGCCACATACGTCGACATCATCGGGTAAAGCGTTTATCAATTCAGGGCTTATCTCCTTGCCAACTATTCGCTCTAACCGTGCCTGAGTACAGGCTATCACCGTACCGAATCCCAGTTTAAAAAACTCGTTGATCACTGCATTAGTGTCTCGTTTCCATAAAGGATAAATCCCCTGCAGCCCCACTTCATTGAGGCGTTCATCACGGTAGCTCCTGAGATCCTCCAAAAATATATCACCAAAAACGGCATGGGTAATACCTTCGTTCTTAAATTGGGTTAAATGATAACGCATGGCGTCGTCATACTCCGTCATCGCGGGCATTTCAGGCAGGCGTATCTGGTACAGCGGTATTCCTATACTTTCGGCCTGTTTAATTAATAATTCTGTGCGAACGCCGTGCATTGATATCCTGTCGGCAGTATCGTTAATAGTCGTTACCAGGTATTTGATCTCTAATTCGGCATTTAAAAGGCAGTGGTACAAGGCAAGGGCGCTGTCTTTTCCACCGCTCCAGTTGAATATACAATTAGTTGGCATTAGCTTCAGATGTTGCAGTTTTAGCTAAGAGAGTTTAGTTTTTCAGTAATTCATTTACCAGGGCCGGCAATCCGACAGTTGCTTTTTCTCGTATTTTAATAAGCGGCCCATTAACCCTTACTTCTGGTATTTTGGGGTCGATGATATATTTGGGCACTTCCCGACCTACATAGCTAATTAAACCGGCAGCGGGATAAACGGCCAAAGAGGATCCCACGAGCATAAATATATCTGAGTCGGCACATATGCGGGCAGCAGGTTCAATCATCGGTACATCCTCTCCAAACCACACTACATGAGCCCTTAAAGGCGAACCTAACTCGCATACCTCGCCCATTCTTAGTTCCCAACCATCAATCGGATAAGTAAGCCTTGGGTCAATACTTGACTGGGAACGCGTGATTATTCCGTGCAAATGCACCACATTGGTTGAGCCTGCACGTTCGTGCAGGTCATCAATGTTTTGGGTAATAACAGTAACGTCGTATTTTTCTTCCAGTTGAGCCAACGCATAATGAGCAGCATTAGGTTTAGCTTCCAGTACAGATTTGCGGCGCGCGTTATAAAATTCCTGTACCAGGACAGGGTTGTGTTCCCAGGCTTCCGGCGTGGCAACATCCTCAATATTGTAACCTTCCCACAGACCATCACTATCCCTGAAGGTTTTTAGTCCACTTTCCGCGCTGATCCCTGCTCCAGTTAGTACTACCAGTTTTTTCATTTTTATAAATAAATTATGTGCCCATAAAAAAAGCGACCTGCTTTGGAGCAGATCGCTTTTCTATTTTATTTTTTTTCATTATAGAGCCAACTGCTTTTTTGTACGTAAAAAGGTATATTTTGTTTTGGCGAGCTCAAAACCACCAAACATCAAAATACCAAATACAAGATTACCGTATACCATGTTGTATTCAAACGGAATAGCATTCACTAATGAAGTACCGTAACCGGCTAATGTATGCGGGTACAATGTGCCTGGTAAATCGGTTAATAACCAATGTATCAACACGGATACAACAGAAGCCAAGACTACGTTCAATACGTTTACTTTTTTCACTAAAGTACCCACTAAAACCATTAAACCAAATGCTAAATAAGTCCATTCGGCGCCGCTATACCATAAAGTTAGTTTGGAAAAATACAAATAACCCAAAATGATATCTGTTGTAAATAAAGTAAGCAACACGGTTAAATAACCTTTCCACTTACTGGTGAAGTATGCGCCTCCGAAAATAGCAATAGCACCTACCGGGTTAAAATTGCTCAACTCTTTATATTCGAAAGCCAGCAGTCTGAAAGCGGCAGCTATCACGATCATCAGTATCAGTACGATGTTGCGTGTTGTATTATCCTTTGAAGTCATGATCAAAAATTTATGCAGTAAAAATACTTATAAATGTATTAAATATAAAAACATTACTTTTTAACAAAAGCAATAGCTCCCGGAGTAATACCAGTGGTTAAAGAATATTCTTTTTTACCCGTTTTATCAAAGGCGAAAACTTCTCCGTTTGATTTATAATCTTTAGCATCAGTAACAAACAACTCCCCTGTTTCTTCATCTATTTTAAGCCCAAATGGGGTGGTTACCACTGTTCCATCACTTATAAAACTTGCCTTTTCTAAAGTTTCTGTCTTTACATTAAAAACCTGAATTTTATTGTCGGCGGTAACAAAATAGGCAAAATCACCCGATGTAATTATTGGTGTACCATAAGCTGCGGATAAATCACTTTGTTGTTTTACTGCATCCGTGGCTGTATTGATGATGGTTAATGATGGTAACACTTTATCAAAATCGCCCATTGAAATTACATATACATCACCATATTTATCGGCAGCTATGCTAACCGGATTTAAGGCAACGGTTATCTTCTTGGTTTCGGTTAAAGTATTCAAATCAACAACTGATACCGTTTTATCCGGATTACCAAAATCTAAACCACCTGAATTGGCAACATACAGCTTATCATTAGCAACAACCAATTGCTCCGGGTTCCGGCCAACTTTTATGTATTTAGTCACGGTAAGCGATGCAGTGTCAAGCACGGCTACCGTACCATCATAGGAGGTTATCAGCGCCATATTTTTATAAAATGCTACCGAACGTGGCTGGCGGGCAACTGTGTTATCAAAGAAATCAAGCTTTTTAATTGACTTTGCAGTTTTAGCGTCAGCAACTTCAACCGTGCTGGATACGTTTACAACGATGTACATTTTTGAGCCGTATATCTTAATATCGTTACCCGTATCGCCTAATCCCCGGCCGTTGATGGTTTTAAATTGATCAGGTACAAGCTTCTTACTTGCATAGTCATAATACGTCAAGGTGCTGTTGTTAGCATTAAACGCGCCCTGATTTAATATATAAATACCAGCCTTGTTGGTTAATGGATCAATCGGCTTATCATCGTTCGGATTGATTTTATCTTTGTGACATGACGCAAGCGACGATATAGCTGCCACGCCAATGAATAAATTTTTAAGTTTTAACTGTTTCATATCTGTAATTTTAAATTTTTATTTGAATTGAAAGCCGGTATGAACGGCCGGGCAAAGGGAAACTCCTGATAACCGCATAGTTGGCATTAAACAGGTTGTTTACTTCGACAGAAGCTGTTACCTGTTTACTTTTAATCAGAAAATTGTAAACCGCTGATGCATCACTTACCGAATATCCCGATAGCAAGTTTTCAGGTAAATTTTCACCGCTGTAATATCTTGACGACGAAAGTATCTGGTTGTAATAAATACCAAATCGCTGATGATCGATGCCGGCGTTAATAGCCACAGTATGTTTAGGCGAATAAGGAATTTGTTCGAGGTAAACGGAACTTGCAGGATCTGACACGTCAATTGCTTTTTGAAAGCTGTAATTCGCAGTCAATAAAGCCCGCCAGTTATTGCTAAGTTTAGATTGTGTTTTTATACTTACATCTATACCTTTAACGTCAACCTTGCCTAAATTACTAATAGATGATATATAGGGATTTTGATTAGGGATAGACAGTATTTTATCCGTTACATTATTATAGTATGCATCGGCAGTAAATGTAATATAATCAAGCCATGAGTTCAGGCTTTTGGTATAGGTGGCGCCCAAATCATACTGTTTGGCAAATTCAGGTTTAAGGTCACGCACCTGTATAGCGAAATAGTAGAATTCATCAAAAGTTGGATAACGGAACGAGTTTTTATAAAATGCCCTTAACTGAAAATTTGAATTATTAAATGGTTTAAAGGTAGCCATTAACGCAGGCGAGTATACATTACGCGAAGCGGATGATTTACCTGTTTTAACCGATTCGCTGATATTACTATTGAGCAGGCTTCCCTGAAAACGCCATTTACCTGCAACCAAATTTGATGCTATCGCGTTCAATAAAGTACTTCTTGACGGACAAGCATAATTTGCAACATTGGCATCCAAGTGAGTATAAGCAAAGTCGGCAGCATAAGAAACCTCCCAGTTACTCAAAATGTGATAAGCCAGCGTTGCCGATTGATAAACTTCCTTCTGCGTGTATTTATAGTTTAACCCACCCTGATTGTTTAAAAAATCAGGATCAGTGTAGTGAGTGTATAATCTTGATAATTTGGTGTTTAACAGCAGGTGTAAGCTATTAGTCCATAAGTGCTCATAACCTGCCTGCACATATATATCCCGGTTCTGCACACGTTGCTTGGAGTAAGGATTGTAAAACACAACCGCACCGGGCAATCCCCTGTTTGAGTTGTAATAGTTTACATGCAGGTTAAACTGGTTACTGTCAGATTTTGTCCAATACAGCGCAGCATCAGCCTGTTGAGCCTTAATATCTCCGTTTCGCCGCGTGGCCAAAGTATCCGAACCATCACCGTTTACTTTATACTTATACTGACCGTCGGCCTTTTCAAGATATGAATTGACAACTGCCGACCAGTTTTTACTAATTCGCTGCTGCCATTGGATATATGGATTAATGAGTCCGAATGAGCCACCTTTAATCCCCACAAGCACCTGATAAGGCTTCTCTGCGTTTAGTGAGGGCCTTATAGTTTTGATGGATAACACGCTCGCCGAGGCAAATGCACGGGCCGGCGCGCATATATTATCCGGCTGCCCATTGTAAAGCGTTATTGATTGTACATTGTTTAAATTAAGTCTGCCTAAATCTATTTGCCCGTTTTGCGCATCATTTAACTGTACACCATCGTAAAATATACCAGTATGATTAGCACCAAGACTACGCACCAGCACTGTTTTTACGCCACCAATACCCCCGTAGTCCTTAATGTTAACACCAGCGAAATTTCTGATAGCATCCGCGACTGTGAACGCACTGTTGCGTGTAAAATCAATAGCTGATACCTGTTGGGCCGGGGTAATAGTTTGTATTTGTGGTATGGTTGATGTGGAAATGGTTACTTCATTAAGTTTTTTTGCCGTGTCTGTTTGTGCCGATGCTTTATTAGACAATGTAACCTGCAACATAAAAATCACAGCCCCCAGGGCCGAAGCAGGTAAAAGCTTATAAACACAATGTAAATTTTTTTTCATGTTGTTGCACGCAAAGCATCACCGCACATGCAGAAACAGAGTAATTTGAAATGAAAACACACTAATAGAAGAGTATTTACATTCAAGCCTCAATCCCCGAAAGCTATGAATAATGTGTAGTGCTACGGCAGGTATTCTGACTTGCTCCCCACGTTGTTCTGCCTTCCCATCTGCCTGAACAGATAGTGACAATAAGAGTGAACAATGGTTAAAGAGCTTACAGCTGCGGGACAGTTACGGAATTTCACCATATTCCCTTTTAATTCGTTTCAGTAATTACTGAATGAAACCTAAAGCACAGCAAAAGTAGGATAAGTATTAACAACCACAAACTACAATTATTATATTTATGCCTGATGAAACTATATTTTACCTGTTTATTATTACTAATGAGCATGTGCAGTTTGGCACAACAACCTGATACTTCTTTTTTAAAGGATCTTTTACAAAATCACCCGGAACTGTTTAGTGGCATATTAAACCACCCGACGCATAACGAAGTACAAATATTATACACACAAATCGATCGGGATAAAAACAACATACCTCATTTTAAATCATACAGTTACCGGCTTAATGCAAAGCATTATTTTTATCCGGCAAGTACGGTTAAATTGCCTACAGCCATTTTCGCGCTTGAAAAACTGAACGAGCTGCATGTAAACGGACTCACAAAAAAGTCGGTGATGATCACCGACAGCGCTTTTGCGGGACAAACCAAAGTTAAGACCGATACTTCATCGCGCAGTGGTTTGCCCAGCATAGAGAATTACATCAAAAAGATATTGCTGGTAAGCGATAATGATGCTTTTAACCGCCTGTATGAGTTTGTTGGCCGCAAAGAGATTAACCAAAAACTAAAGAAATATCAGCTGAACAATACCAGGATAGTTGGCAGGCTGGCCATTGGTGATGCAGGGGAAAGTACGCGGCATACCAACCCTGTCGACTTTTTTAATAACGGCAAACCAATTTATCATAAACCGGCGCTGTATGATAATAACGATTATCCCATGCAACTGGAGAACCTGATACAAGGCAAAGCTTACATGGATAGCAGCGACAGATTAGTTAATAAACCCTTTGACTTCAGCAACAAAAATGTTTATTCTATTGCCGACCAACAGCAAGTATTAAAGCGGTTGCTTTTCCCCGAAGCATTTCCAAAAGAGCAGCGTTATTACTTAACACCGGCCGATTATAGTTTTATTTATCACTACATGAGCATGTTCCCGACGGAAAATAAAAAACCAACCTATAACCGGCCTGAATATTTCCCTGCATATTGCAAGTTCTTGTTTTATGGCGGCGATAGTACCGCAACCATTGACCCGGATATACGGATATTTAATAAGGTGGGCGACAGCTATGGATATGATATTGACAATGCCTATATAGTCGATTTTAAAAACAAGGTAGAGTTTATGGTCACGGCCGTAGTGCAATCAAACGAAGATGGAATTTACAATGACAACAAATATGAGTACGCCACCGTTTGCCTGCCATTTTTAAAAAATCTGGGCCGAATGCTTTACCAATATGAACTTAAACGACCCAAAAAGCACCTCCCAGATTTAACTAAATTTAAATTTAGTTACAGTATGGTTAAATAAAGTTCAATTAGCAAAAACTTAGCGCGTTAAAAGCTGTTTAAATTTTAAACCTATTTAAACATGCTATGGCAACTACAATAATAAAATATACTGATAATTACCCTGTACTTTACGGGGATGACCGAATAAATTTGAACTGGCCCGAGCGTTACACATCTATTGTTGGAGGTGTAAAGCTTGGCTTTTCGGGTTTTAAACACATTTTTTCTAATCCCTTTGCCAGTGTACTTAAAATTGGGGCCGGCGGGTATTTGCTAAACCGTGGCATCACCGGTCATTGCGAGCTATATAAACGCATTGGCAAACTATCTACCAACCCGGTTAATGTAAATATCCGGTCTTCATTTACGGTAAATAAGCCCAGGCATAAAGTTTATAGCTTTTGGCGTAAACTCGACAATTTGCCGCTTTTCATGAAACACCTGGAAAGTGTTGAAATGATTGACGCCCAATATTCTTACTGGGTTTTAAAATTACCTTCGGGCATGGCTAATGTAAGCTGGCACGCCGAAATAGTAAGAGATGAACCGGATGAAATGATTGGCTGGAGCTCCCTGCCCGATTCCATGATCAATAATGCTGGCAAAGTACGCTTTCAGGATGCCTTAGATGGTAAAGGAACTATTGTTGATGTGGTGATCAGTTATCAGCCACCTGCCGGTGGTTTAGGGGCTGGTATAGCGCAGGTACTAAACCCGGTATTTAAAAAAATGGTTGATAAAGACGTGCAGAATTTTAAACAGTATATGGATATAGATAACGATCCTGAAGATTATGCTCCTACAGTCATTATAATTGAGTAATCGCCATTACTATTAATTACCCGCATAACAAAAAAGGCCGCAAATTGCGGCCTTTTTCATAAAACGCTGAGCGTTTCGTATTATTTTACTGCATCAATGATGGCTTTAAAAGCATCAGGGTGATTCATTGCTAAATCAGCCAGTACTTTACGGTTTAAACCGATCTCTTTTGCTGCTAATTTACCTATTAACTGAGAGTAAGAAATTCCGTGCTGACGGGCACCAGCGTTAATACGCTGAATCCATAAAGCTCTAAACTCTCTTTTTTTGGTTTTACGGTCACGGTAAGCGTACTGTAAACCTTTTTCAACTGTGTTTTTTGCAATGGTGTAAACCTTGCTTCTTGAACCCCAATAACCTTTGGCGAGGTTCATGATCCTTTTCCTGCGTCTTCTCGACGCTACTGCGTTAACTGAACGTGGCATCTTGTTTGATTTTGGTAGTGAGTGCCTGTATTTATAACAGAACTTAAAACTCTAATACCTGGTTAAAAAAATTGTGAATTACTTTCCGATACAAAGCATACGTTTAACGTTACCCATGTCGGCATCAGATACTAAGCTGGTGTGACCAAGTGCACGTTTACGTTTAGTCGACATCTTGGTTAAGATGTGGCTTTTGTATGCGTTTTTTCTTGCGATTTTACCGGTTCCAGTAAGCTTAAAACGCTTTTTGGCACTGGAATTGGTTTTCATTTTTGGCATAACTATTTATTTATTTAGATGTTAGATAGGAGATTTCAGATGTGAGGTTAAATTACCTCTGGGTCATCTGAAGCCCATATTTCACGTTTATTTTTATTTAAATATTGGATATAAGCCTAAGCCCATATCCAACATCCATATCTATTTTTTAGCTGCTTTAGGAGCCAGGGTTAAAAACATCCTTTTTCCCTCAAGTTTAGGTAATTGCTCTACCTTACCAACTTCTTCAAGCGCTTGTGCAAAACGTAGCAGTAATATTTCACCCTGCTCTTTGTACACAATGGCACGACCTTTAAAGTGCACGTAGGCTCTTACCTTTTCGCCGGCTTCCAAAAACTTAATAGCATGCTTTAATTTAAATTCAAAGTCATGATCATCAGTATTTGGTCCAAAACGGATCTCCTTAATAACCGTTTGCTTGGCATTGCTCTTGATCTCTTTCAGCTTTTTCTTTTGTTCGTAAATGAACTTGTTATAGTCCGTTACTTTACAAACCGGTGGAACCGCGTTCGGAGATATTTCAACCAGGTCCAATTCCTGCTCCTGGGCAATAGCCAGTGCATCTCTTAAAGAGTAAACTCCTTGTTCAACGTTATCGCCTACTAAACGAACTTCCTGAGCTCTAATGAATTGATTAATGTTGTGTTCAGCTTCTTTTTTCTTAAAAGGAAGCCTTGGTCCTCTATTGAAAGGTTTGTTTAATGCCAAGTTATACTTTTATTTCTTTAGTTATTTGTTCTTTAAAATCTTCTATGCTCATGCTCCCTAAGTCACCCTGACCGTGCTTTCTGACAGAAACCATGCCTTCGGCAGCTTCTTTCTCACCTACGATCAACATATAAGGGATCTTTTTGACTTCAGCATCGCGTATCTTCCGCCCTATTTTCTCGTCTCTGAAATCAATTAGCCCGCAAATATCGGAATCTTTTAACATATCAGAAAGTTTTTTTGCATATTCTTCATATTTTTCTGATATAGGCAGGATAACAAACTGCTCTGGCGATAACCACAGCGGGAAATTACCCGCACAATGCTCAATCAATACAGCAATAAAACGTTCCATCGAGCCAAATGGAGCCCTGTGAATCATTACCGGGCGGTGTTTTTGGTTGTCGCTACCAGTATATTCCAGTTCAAAACGTTCAGGCAGGTTATAATCTACCTGAATGGTACCCAGCTGCCATTTACGGCCAAGGGCATCTTTCACCATAAAGTCAAGCTTAGGGCCATAAAACGCGGCCTCGCCAAGCTCAGTTACAGTACGTAAACCTTTTTCTTCTGCCGCTTCAATGATCGCAGATTCTGCCAAAGCCCAGTTTTCATCGGTACCAATATATTTTGCCTTGTTTTCAGGGTCACGCAGGGAAATCTGAGCAGTATAGTCCTCAAAGCCAAGAGCTTTAAACACATATAACACCAGGTCAATCACCTTCATGAACTCCTCTTTTACCTGATCGGGGCGGCAAAACAAGTGCGCGTCATCCTGAGTAAAGCCACGTACACGGGTTAAGCCATGCAGCTCGCCGCTTTGCTCATAACGGTAAACAGTACCAAACTCAGCTAAACGAACCGGAAGGTCTTTGTATGAACGTGGTTTAGTTTTATATATCTCGCAGTGGTGCGGGCAGTTCATTGGTTTTAAAAAGAACTCCTCACCCTCTTGCGGGGTTTTTATTGGCTGAAATGAATCGGCACCATATTTTTCATAGTGACCAGAAGTTACATACAGGTTTTTATGCCCAATATGCGGGGTGATCACCTGCTCATACCCTGCCCTAACCTGTGCTTTTTGTAAAAAGCTGGTTAAGCGCTCACGCAGTGCGGTACCTTTTGGTAACCATAAAGGCAGGCCCATACCCACTTTTTCAGAAAAGGCAAACAATTCCAGTTCTTTACCCAGTTTACGGTGATCACGCTTTTTAGCTTCTTCGATCATGTGCAGGTAATCAGTTAATTCACTTGCCTTAGGGAAAGTAACGCCGTAAATACGGGTAAGCTGCTTGCGTGTTTCGTCTCCGCGCCAGTATGCACCGGCTAAGCTCATCAGTTTTACAGCTTTTATAAAACCTGTATTAGGGATATGTGGCCCGCGGCACAGGTCGGTAAAATTACCTTGAGTGTAAAAAGTGATAGCGCCATCTGGCAGATCTTTGATCAGGTCAAGCTTGTACTCATCGCCTTTTTCGGTAAAATATTCAATAGCATCAGCTTTGCTTACCGGTTTGCGGATAAATTCTTCCTTGGTTTTGGCCAGCTCCACCATTTTATCCTCTATCTGTTTAAACTCATCAGAAGATAAAACCTTGTCACCAAAATCAACATCGTAATAAAAGCCGGTTTCAATAGCCGGGCCTATACCGAATTTTGTACCTGGATACAGGGCTTCCAGTGCCTCGGCCATTAGGTGAGCCGATGAGTGCCAGAAGGTTGACTTGCCTGAAGCATCATTCCAGGTTAATAATTTAACATGCGAATCCTTTTCAATGGGGCGGCTGGCATCCCAAACCTCGCCATCAACTTCGGCTGCTAATACATTTCTTGCTAATCCTTCGGAGATCGACTGCGCGATCTGCATGGAAGTGATTCCTTTATCGTACTGACGAACGGAACCATCAGGGAGTGTAATACTAATCATCTACAACTATGATTTAAATTTTTATAAAATTACGTTTTTCAATCACCTACAAAGTGATCTTTTATATTTCGTTCGAAATTACAATTTTATTTTGATTTTGTTCTCCCGCTTTGAATTTCAGCAGACTGCAAGAACTTTTTAAAATTAAATTTTAACAAATTTTAACCCTAAAATGAGTCGAAAAAGCATCAAAATCGACCAAAAAACTCGGAAATAAGCTCAAATTTCTCAATTATAAATCGTTTTAAGCTACTTTTTAAAGGTTTAAAAAGTTTTAAGTACCTAATAGTCAGCATGTAAAAGAGGTGCATGGTGATTTTTAGATGTTACCCGGTTAACAAAACAGCCCGGTTCTCTTAAATCAGAGAACCGGGCTGTTGGTTGATATAAAGATACGAAATTTTAATGAGCTATAACTTCTTAAACTTTAAAAGTATCAGCACTCAGGGTAACATCGCCAATTGCGCCGGATAAGGCATTAAAAAGCTCCATATCGGTTTTCTTATCCGGTAAGCCATCTGCTAACATACCCGGAATACCAACTGTTTTGATCACCTCTGCAAAACCTCCGGGCGAAAACACGGTGATTGTTTTGGTGGGAATTTGCCCTGTCGCCGCTAAAGCGTGCGGTTTACCTTTAGGAATAGTGTATCCCTGCCCCGGTTTCAGCACAATGGTACCCGTATCGGTAATGATAGATAGTTCACCTTCAATAACATATTCTGTTTCCGCGTATTGATGATGAATATGTGGTGGAGTTTTAGATCCGGGTTGCGCTACGCCTTCAATAAAATCATATTGTCCGTTTGTATCATTGCAGTCGGCTATAATGTTGCGGTGAATGCCAAGTAACCAAAAGTTATTTTCCATAGATTTTTTTATTGCAAAAATCGGCTGGTTAAACAATGGTTTAAATCCCTGAATTGGGTTAAGGTATCACCAATTTAGGGGATATATTTTGATAGCGGGTGGTTATTTATCCTGAGGAACGAAGGATCTATTTCTAAACTTTGCATGCTGTGAATAGATTCTTCGTTCCTCAGAATGACAAAAAATGGTGGAAGCTTAATTAATCCCGGTTCAGAGAAAATCCGAAATCGAACATCTCAATTCTCCAATCAAAACCTACACATTTCCCCAGCCCAGGGCCAGCACATCGGCCAAGTGCATGGTTTGTATGGGCAGACTATTTTTGTCGATATAGCCTTGCAGGTGCAGCAGGCAGGATGCATCAGTCGAGATGATGTACTCCGCTCCTGCCGCCAGCGCGTTATCAACCTTTTGCTGGGCCATAGCGCTCGATATACCATCAAACTTAACGGCAAAGGTGCCACCAAAGCCGCAGCAGGTTTCGTTATCTTTTAGTTCAAGTAGTTCTAAGCCTAATACTTTAGATAGCAGCTGGCGCGGCTCATCTTTAATTTTGCATTCGCGCAAGCCCGAGCAGCTGTCATGGTAAACGGCTTTACCGTCCAGCTCAGCGCCAAAGTAATCGAATTGGAGAATGTTCACCAAAAAGTCCGACAGTTCATAGATATTGCCCTGTATACTGCGGCATTTATTGTGAACGGCCGTATTGGTAAACAGATCATTATAGTAGTTTTTAACCATTCCTGTGCAAGATGCAGATGGGGTTACGATCACGCTATCGTCCGAAAAATCGTTCAGAAATTTGTTACCCACCGCTTTGGCATCGTCCCAGAAACCCGCGTTAAAAGCAGGCTGACCGCAGCAGGTTTGGTTAGGGTTAAAACTAACCTTACAGCCCGCTTTCTCCAACACTTTGATAGTGTTAAAAGCGGTATCGGGAAACAATTGGTCAATAAAACAGGGTACAAACAACTCGATCTTCATCTCTTACACAAAATTATACGGCGCTAAAATCCTTATTTTTCTTAAACTTTTTTCCGGCTGATAGCAAAGAAAGCAATAATATTAATCCAACAATGAAAAAGATGGCCAATACGAGTACAGAATTGCGTGGGCTGCCGGTTAATTCCTCAAAAAAGCCAAAACTGAACACCCCGCCTACTATCGCCAATTTTTCGGTCACATCATAAAAACTAAAGAACGATGCTGTATCCGGAATGTTTTCGGGCAGGTATTTAGAGTACGTTGATCTGGACATGGATTGTATACCGCCCATTACCAAGCCAACCACAGCAGCTACAATATAAAACTGGGTGCTGGTAGTGGTTAAATAAGCCGCCGCGCAAACCAGTATCCAAATAATTACTACCATGATAAGCACTTTTACATTGCCGTATTTGCCTGACAGGCGCGACATGATATTAGCACCTGCAATGGCCACCAGCTGTATAATTAAAATGGTGGTAATAAGCGCCGCGGTAGGCATATGCAACTCTTTTGCCGCAAAGCCTGTAGCTACCAGCATAATGGTTTGTACCCCCATTGAGTAAAAGAAAAAGGCCGGTAAAAACCTTTTTAGCAGCGGCATATTTTTAACCTGCTGCCAAACTTTTCCTAACTCTATAAAACCGCCTTTAATTATATTATGGTCATGCTTTTGCGCGTTAGGGCTGCCTTTTGGTAACACCGTGAACGGGATCAGCGCAAAGCCCATCCACCACAAACCTACCAGCAAAAATGATAAACGTGCCGGGAAGGTTTTATCAACTATACCAAATAGTTCGGGTTTTAGTACAAACACAAAGCAAATGAGTTGCAGCAGTACGCTGCCTATGTAACCATAGGTAAAACCCTTAGCGCTCACGCTGTCCTGCATATCAGTGGTCGCTATTTCAGGCAGGTACGAGTTGTAAAAAACAAAGCCCCCACTGTAGCCTATTGCCGCCAGTGCAAAGGCTATGATGCCGAGCTCAATGCTATCGGCCTTAAAAAAATAAAGGGTACAGCATGATATGGCGCCAATGGCCGTAAAAAATTGCATGAATATTTTTTTGTTGCCCCGATAATCAGCAATAGACGATAGTATAGGCAGCAACAAAACAATAACCAGGTAAGCAGCCGATAAGGCATAATCAGAAAGCGCCGTATTAACAAAGCTTTTACCAAAAAATGTTACCCTGCCGCCATTAGTTGCTGTAGTGGTTATGGCCACATAATAAGCCGGGAATATGGTTGAAGTGATAACAAGGTTATAAGCCGAGTTGGCCCAGTCGAACATAGCCCAGGCCCTGATGGTTTTCTTATTGTTTTTAGATTCCATGAAGCGATAAAAGTATACAAATTTTAGAGTTTTGTAAACAAGGGAATTAGAACAGTTAAGAATCAAGATGTAAGAGGCAAGAATCCAAGACATGGAGAATTAGAGTCAAGATATAAGAGTCAGGAATCAAGATCCAAACCGTTTTATACTCAGTGTTATTAAACGATATAAATTCCCCTCTAAATCTCCCCAATGTGGGAGAATACAAAAGGATTTTAAAGCCCTCTCCTTTGTAGAGGGTTGGGTGAGGCATTAACATTGGTTTAATTTTTGAGGCATTTCATCTTTTAATTTATACGGATAGTGCATTTAAAAACGTTTTTTACCAATAAGGGTTAAAATAAGCTTATTTGGATAACCTGCCCAATGAATATACTATGAATGAAACCGGCAAAACAATAAAAAGAAAGCTGACAGACAATAACGACGCGAAAACACTGCTTTTAAAAGCAAACATTGCCCACGGCGGCCACTCATTAGATACTATTAAAACGATGCGTTATTCGGCCATGATCATGGGTGTAAAAGCGGAATCGTATATTGACGTGAACAATCAAAAACTAAGGATAGAGCTTTGGGATAATGATAATCTGGTTTCTGTTGAGCAATTGGACGGCAATAATAGCTGGCGATGGCTGCAAGGCAAAAAGGCTCCAATACCCCCTAACCGCATAGCGGAGATGAAAAGTACATTTTACTCGGGCTTGCTGGGTTTGCGCAAGCCTGCCTTAAACCAAATGCAGGTGCTCAATATGCAAAAACTGAAAAATAACACCTACTCGGTATTGGGCAGGCTAAACGGCAACGATTATATTTTTGCTATTAACAGCCAGAACCTGCTGGTAGCCGAAGCCAACAAAACATCAGGCAGAACATCGGTATCGGCCTTAGCCGATCTGCGTTTGGTACAGGGCGTCATGATTCCCTTTAAGGAAACGGTAACCACCGGGTTTAAAAAACTGGTTATTGAGTATAATGATTTTGAGATTAACCCCAGGATTGATAACAATAAGTGGGATGCTCCTGAAGAGTAATACCTGATGAAAAGGCAGCTGTTTATCGACTCACCCCGACATCGCTACGCTTGTCGACCCTCTCTTCAGCTTCGCTGTAAAGAGGGTTAAAAATTTTGTCGAGCGTAGCGTGGCAATCGTATACTTTGCAGGGGGGATCATCTGCACAGTTCGCGATTGCTTCATCGTCCTCCTGGCAATGACAAATTTTCACCAACCCTCTTTGCGGCAAAGCCGAAGAGAGGGTGGTCCAGCGAAGCGCAGACCGGGTGAGTCTTTTGCAAGCCATACAAACCAAACATTATCTCTTTTGATAGCACGCTCCTACCGGTGTACAATATTAACTGTGTGTTAATTAGCACAATTAATCAAACAACATAGGCCAAATACAGGTTAAAGAAAAAAATCCTGACCTATGAAATGGTTTATTATCGCTTTAATTGCCTGCACTATTGGCATCAACAATCCTTCGGCAGCGCAAACCAAGACGCTTAACGGCGTTTATGCCGGTATACAGCTTACACTAAGCGCTATGATGGGCGGCGGCATGAATCGGCAGGACTATGTGATACTTTTCAGGCCGGACGGTACCCTGACTGACAAAATGGATAAGCCCGACTGGCGAACAGCTGTAACAGCGCATTACCAGATTGTAGGCCAGCAGCTTACTGTTACTTATCCAAAAGGAAATAAAGATAAATATACCATCAGGAGTGATGGCCTGCTTGACGGAGGCGGTTATGTACTCAGCAAACTGGACGGCAGCACCGTGCCAACTGGTTATTACAAGTTTTCGAGCGCCAGCAGCGCGGGCGGTATGGGTACCGGGATGATATTTGTAGGTACAGCGCATGATGCCGGTTTAAATTTTGATGGCAAAGGGCATTTCAGCAGCAGTAAGTCATCGGCTACAGCGGTTATAGGCGAGAGTATTGGCGGCGGCGGCAGTAAAAAAGGTGGTGGTTTCGGTACTTACAAAATAAACGATGGTCAGCTTACCCTAACCTTTAGCGATGGTCATGTTGAACAGCATACCTTTTTTTGCCGCATACAGGATAAAAAGCCTATGGCAGCTATTGACGGCGACCTTTATTTTATGGATGACGGTGAAGATGATAAACCTGCAAAAAGTACGGCTAAGACAAAGACCAATACCGGCAATAATACTGTTGCCACTAATCATACCGACAACACCGTATCAACAACTCCCGACAATAACAGTAATAGTAATGCAACTGATGGCAAGGCCTTGCTGTTAAAAGCTAATGAGCTGCATGGCGGTACTAAGTTAGACGCGGTTAAAACGGTTAAGTTTTCGGCCACGATCATGGGGCTCAAAGCAGTTTCGCTTATTGATGTAAACGCTGGTAAGGTACGGATAGAACTTTGGAAAAATGGCAAGCTGGCATCTGTTGAGCAACTGGAAGGTGATGGCGGCTGGCAATGGCAAAATGGCCATAAAAACGCCTTACCGGCCAACCGGGCCGCCGAAATGAAAAATTCGTTTTATTCAGGCATAATGGGTTTGCGTAAAAGTATTATTGATGGCATGCAGGTAGTGAACATTAAAAAAATAAATAACAACATCACATCGGTGATGTGTAAGTATAACGGTAGCGAATACATTTTCGCGTTTAATAATCAGGGACAGCTTGTTTTGGATGGTTCAAAATCAAGTACAAGCCCGCAAGCCACTGTATCTGCCCTAACAGATCTGCGGGATGTACAGGGTGTGATGATCCCCTTTCATGAAGTACTCAGTACTGGTGCCCAAAAAATGGTGATCCAGTACGATAATTTTGAGATCAATCCAGTGATCGATAATAGCAGTTGGGATACTCCATCTGGTGTGTAAGCAATACCACCTACATTAAGTGTTTGTTAATTAAAATATTTTATCAAACAACATGGACGGATATAGGTTTAAGGAAAAAATCCTGACCTATGAAATTTTTTATCATCGCCTTAATTGCTTTTACCTTTGGTGTTTATTATCCTGCAAAAGCTCAAATTAAAAGCCTTAATGGTGTTTATGCCGGTTGTGAGTTTTCGCCGAGCCCTATTATTGGCGGTGGTACGAGTCGCCGGGATATTGTGGTCTTGTTTAGGTCCGATGGTACTTTTAATGACTACATGGGTGCTGCCGACTGGAAAACAAGGGTAAGCGGCAAGTATACCATAAATGGTTCTAAGGTTACCTTAAATTATGCTAAGGGTTCTTCGCAATACACCATCAAAAGCGAAACCGCATTATATGGCTACGGTTATGATATGTTTAAACTACAGGGCGAAGTTATCCCTCCTGGCTATTATAAGTTTACGAGAGCTATGGGCGGCGGTGGCGGCGCATCGGCTATGGTGTATGTTGGCGCGTTAAATACCGGCGGATTAAATTTTGATGGAAACGGTCATTTCAGCAATTCCAGGTCATCAGCTGTTTTAATATCCGGAGCTAATGTTGGCGGTGGCAGCAGCAGCGGTGATAGCGGCAGCGGCACTTATAAAATAAAGGATGGCCTGCTTACCTTAACCTTTGCTAATGGCAAAACAGAGATGCACAGCTTCTTTAGCGATAAGCCAGGCACCAAAAGCGCGATGGCTGTGGTGGATGGCAGCGTATATTTCCTCGATAATAAAAGCACTGCTGCTAACACATCTGCCGCCAAAGCTAAACCTACTGCTACTACAAGTAGCCAGAACAACATCCAGGCAACATCGCAACCGGCCAATGCCACAGATGGCATGAGTTTACTCATAAAAGCCAATAACGTGCATGGTGGCGATAAGCTCGATAATTTGAAGACAGCCAAGCTAACTGCTTCCGTAATGGGCATGAAGGCAGTAGAATTTATTGATTTAGCCAATAACAAGGTCCGTGTAGAGTTATGGAAAAACGGCAAGCTCAATTCCGTTCAACAAACCGAGGGAGATAATGGCTGGCAATGGGCAAACGGAAGTAAAAGCACTTTATCTCCGGACAAGATAGCTGAAACCAAAAGCACGCTGTATGCAGGTGTACTGGGTTTACGCAAACCGGTATTGGATAACATGCAGATATTGAACATTCAAAAAGCCGCGAGCAATAATATATACACGGTTCAATGCAAGCTTAACGGCAATACTTATGTTTTTGCGCTAAATGATCAAAATCAACTGGTTGCTTATGGCTATAATGTAGCCGGTAAAACATCAACCTCGGTACTGACAGATATGCGGCCGGTTCAGGGTATTACTCTTCCCTTTCATGAAGTATCAACTTCGGGTCAACAAAAACTCAATATTCAATATGATAACATAGAACTTAATCCTGTTTTCGATGATAGCAGTTGGAAGGTACCCACAGGTAATTAGCACTAACAAAAAAATCCCCGGCAAATTGAACCTGCCGGGGATTTTTTTAGATAAAGGCGAACCGCTTATTTGCCATTCCATTTTTGTTGCAATAGCTTCATAAAGTAACCTCCTACCACACTGCGGGCCTGGAAACCTACCTGTTTACCGTTGGTAGTTTCGTGCCAGTCGCTTAATGGTACACGGGTTGGTGTTGATGTAGCATATTTATAAACCGGGTTGGCCAAAGCCTCAAAATCAGCCCTGTCTTTGGCTAAGGTAGCTGTCCAGATGATCCAGTCACTTTTAGTATAAGTTTTACGGCTGTCCAAAGGTATTCCGTATTCATTTTGTTTGGTCAGGTAATATTTCACCTCGCGGTCATAAACCGATTGCGGAAATAAGTTCAATCCTAATACTTTATCCCAAATGATGTTGTACTTCTGGCTCCAGGTATCTTTTTTATCAAACACCAGCGAGTAATGATCACCCGCATCTGCCATTTGCATCCATTTGCTCACCATATCTTTAGCCATAGCTTTGTATTTGGAGGCAACATCTTTCTGACCCATTAATTCGGCCAAATGTGCATAGCAACCAATACCTACAATTGCCTTTGCCGATAAGTTGGCATTACGCGCCAGGTGACCGGCAAAGTCGTCGGTACAAAGCTGGTTGGCCGGGTCTAAGCCCTCTTTGGCTAAATAGTTTGTCCAGGTAGTTAAAATTTTCCAGTGTTTTTTGGCGTAGGCTGGGTTATTGCCGTTTGCCCTTACTATAGCAGCGGTTAGCGCCAGCATATTGCCCGATTCTTCAACAGGCATACCTTCGCCATAAGTTTGGCCGTTTGCCAATGGGTAAGTACCCAGATCATGCGCCGCGAAATCATGTGCGAATTTGCCGCTTTCGCTGAAGTAGAATATACCGTTCAGCATACCTTCCATCAGCTCAGGGTTATATAAAAGAAATAATGGTGCTGATGGATAAGTAACGTCAACCGTGTTAATAGATCCGTTGCTGAAGTTTTCTTTTGACAGGAACAAAGTTTCGCCTTTAGGGCTTTTTACCAATATGTGTGCTGCAATAGCCTGACGGTAAGCCAGCACGCATAATTTAGCATAATCGGTACCACCTGCATTCAGGGCATCTTTATACATGGATGTATTGAAGGCCGCGCACTTTTTCAATACTACAGGGTAATCAACCGTGGCTTTGGCCAGTAATTGATCCATAGTTTGCAGCTGCGCGGTTTGCCACCACGGTTTTAAGTTGGTATGGAAATATTGAACCGGGGTAATATCATCATAACCCAGCTCAACAAATTTTTCAACCGCTGTTTGGCCTACGTTGCCGAAAGGTATCACCGTATTTAAAACCAGGTTGTTACCCTCGCTGGCGGTGGATTTGTTGCTGCCGCTGAAAAATGAATCAACAGATTCTTTTGCAGTGCTTACAAATTGTGAAGCCTTGGTTGTTTTAGGCACAGCCACATACATGTAGCCCCAGTCAATACGTACGTCATCACCCTTTTTTTGTAGGATGGGCTGCGCTACGGTACCGGCTTTTAATATTGATAAGGTTTGGGTATTATATTGTTTGGTAGTAACAGCCTGATCAGGAGTATTACGGGCCACATCAGTAGCCGCGCTGAAAAACACCTTCACGTCATGCTGTTTACCATCATTTGATCTCACTTTATAGCTGATGTATGATACCGGTCTTGATAAAAGGGCCAGATCGCTCATTAATAGTGGTGAGGTAAAAGTAAGCTGCAAATCTGCACTACCACATTTAAAGTTGTAAACGGTTTGAGTAGCATTCAAGGTAACATTGGTTTGCTTTGCCAGTTCAACAGCGGCATGATCGGTGGGTTTTAACTCATCGGCCAAGCCGGCATCAAGCCATGCGCCGCCGCCTGTATTGGTACAATGCAGGGCCAGCACGTTTTCGCCTTTTTTAAGTTTACTGATGGCAGCATCGGAAAGGCTAAAGTATTGAAGATCGCCGTTGGCTCCGCTTTGTTCGCTTATTTTTTCGCCGTTAAGGTAAACTTCCGCTTCATCATCATGGTGCAGTTTCAGTGCCAGTTTGTTAAAATTAAGCTCATTAATGGTGAACGTTCTGCGTACCCAGATATCCCTGCTTGTCCATAAGGTTTTAGCAGCGGCTTTGTCGTTACTGAACGGAGCGGCACCGGTTTTCCAGCTGTTGTCGTCAAATTTTTCATCAGCCCAGTTTTTACCAGGATCAGCTTCGGTGTATTTAACTGAGTATGGGGTTTCATTAGCTGCCGGGAGTACGGTTTTATACTCAACAGCTTCTTTGCCCATAAAACGGTAAACGGTGCCATCAACTTTTATTAAACCCAACAGGGATTGATCTTTTCCCGTCCAGTGGTGAGTGGTTGATTGGTTCAGCTCGTCAGAAAAAGACCAGATGCTGAAATAAGGATTGTGTGTAATAAGCGGGTAGGCAGGCGCTTTAGTTGCCTGGGCCCGGGCCAAAAGGCCGCTAAACGCCATGCAAACAATTAATGGAAACCTTTTCATGTGTTATAAGTGGTTAATACAATTTGGAGTTGTAAATATTGTATTTTCTTGTTTAAAACTTATATGCTTTTACAAAAAGCGTCAATTTGACGATTAATTGATACGATATGTAGAAGCTGGGGACGTGCGGATGTGGAGATATGTAAATGTGCGGGCTATCCTACATTAACTACTCAAAGCAAATTTTACAGCAGCTTTGGAATGTATCAGCGTGGTATCAAACGAAGGCATGCTGGTATCGTTTTCTTTGATCAATAGCGGAATTTCCGTGCAACCCAATATCACCCCTTCTGCTCCCTGCTCTGAAAGCTTATCCATAATGGCCAGGTAGCGGGCTTTAGTTTCGGGTTTGAATATGCCTTTGCCTAATTCGTCGGCTACCGTTTTGTGAATAAACTCGCGGTCTTCATCGTCCGGAATGATGGTGCTGATGCCTTGTTCTGCTAATTTGTTTTTAAAAAAATCGCGCTCCATCGTAAACTTTGTACCCAATAAGCCTACTGTTTTTAAGCCCTTGCTTTCAATTTCCTTTGCTGTTTCTGTAGCGATATGT
>NZ_JBCECK010000088.1:20315-22300 GCF_039207105.1 Mucilaginibacter sp. | reverse complement strand
GCATTGTACTCTTGTTTAATACCGGTAACCTCTGGCGATACGGCATTGCCACCCATATCCAGGATATATTTATAAAACTTTAACTGGTGGTGTCTTTCCTCTTCGGCTTGTTTAAAAAAGTATTCAGAAGAGAAGTCATAACCGTTACGGTTACACCATGATGCCATTGATAAATATACAGATGATGAGTATGCTTCTTTTTTTACTTGTTGATTTAAAAGCGTTTCAATTTCGCTTGAAATAAGGCTTTTTATGCGGAGCAGGTCTTTCATATTCTTATTTGATTGAACAGTTAAAAAACTATAGTCAATATTATAATACAATAATAGGGCTATATGTTTGTATTAGCTCAATTTAAAGACAATATGAATTTAATCTAAATAGCTATAAAGGAAGGCTATACAGGCGATCGTGGATGATATGATTTAGCTCCAGCATTACAAAAGTTCCCTCCAATAATTCTTTCAGGGCAATGATCTGTAATAGTGAAAGTACATAGCAATGATCACAGGCGCAGATGAAGATGATCTCTACATCAGGATCTTTGGTGGTATTAAGCAGGGCTTGCTCAATATCAATATGATAAACCGCTTTACGAAGCTTTAAAAGACAACGATAATCAAATTTGGCAACCTTGCCGGCAAAATCAACATACCAGCAACGCTCGGCATCGCTTTGGTAAATGGCTCCTGCTGATGTCTGGAAAACATCTGTCCATTGATCTAATTCTACAACAGTGGTAATCATATAGTTCACAAAGATTGACATTATTTATAATTAATCCAAATAAACTACTTTAAAATTTATTAACATACCTCCGAGGGGTTAGGCGGATATAAAATTGTCATTAAATTTCCCAACCCTCTTTCCGCCGTAGGCGAAGAGAGGGTGACCAAGCGCAGCGATGGTCGGGTGAGTTGAATAGCAGATTGATAAGTAACACTTCGATACTATCGTTCAATTGACTCACCCGACCAACGCTGCGCTTGTCGGCCCTCTCTTCAGCTTCGCTGGAAAGAGGGCAAGAGTATAATTGTCGCAAGTAGCCATTCTCAGGATTCCGTTATTCCGCTATCCAAAGTCGACCGCTATCCGAAGTCAAAGACTTCGGATGCCTATGCTCGTAGTCTTCAGACTACCGATAGCTGTAGTTGCAAACTACAAACATATTAGTCCGAAGTCAGAGACTTCGGACAACAACAGGGGTTAGGTGGATGAGTCGATGTTTAAAAAAAACTGTCATTTCGAACAATAGTGAGAAATCTTATACGTCGAGCATGATCCGTAAGTATAGTGTATAAGATTTCGACGAGGAACGAGGAGAAATGATAATATTTTGATTTTTCTGAACCAATTCCCGTCAACCCCGTTTACAATTTAAAAATGTAATTTACATTACCTTAGTTTTTATCGGTAAACCCGTTGTTAACCACCACTATTTAGCATGAAAAAATATTTATTATTGATAGCCTGCTGGATGTTGCTGGCGGCTTCAGTTTCGGCACAGCTACCTGCTTTGGAACGTGTTGAACCCATGTTTTGGTGGGTGGGCATGAGTAACCCCAACCTGCAACTGGTTGTACACGGCAGTCATATAGGGAAGCGAAAAGCTGTTATAAGCTATCCCGGTGTTAAATTGAAAGCTGTACACCAGGTTGAAAACGCTGATTATTTGTTTCTTGATCTGCAAATAGCTCCATCTGCCAAACCCGGATCATTCCCCATAAAATTTACAAAGGCGGGTGAAAAAGACTTAGCTTATACCTACGAGCTCAAAAAACGCGATCGTTCAGCCGGACGTGCGCAGGGTGTAACCAGTAAGGATGTTATCTACCTTATTATGCCCGACAGGTTTGCCAATGGCGATCCGTCAAATGATTCGTTCAGTAACCTGCGTGAACAGGGCATCAACCGAGATTCGATGTTTTACCGGCATGGTGGCGATATAAAAGGCATTATGGATCATCTGGATTATCTGAAAAGCC
>NZ_JBCECK010000088.1:0-20305 GCF_039207105.1 Mucilaginibacter sp. | reverse complement strand
ACGGCCATATGGCTCACGCCCGAAATTGAGAACGATGAACCCCATGCCTCCTATCACGGTTACGCTGTTACCGATTATTACAAAATTGACCCACGATATGGCACCAATGGGCTTTATAAGCAATTTGTTGAAAAGTGCCACAGCATGGGCCTCAAGGTAATTAAGGATGTGGTGCATAACCATGCCGGTACCGAAGGCTATCTCATCAGCGATATGCCTATGAAAAGTTGGGTACACCAATGGCCGGTTTATACCAAATCAAACTTCAGGGATGCCGCAGTGATGGACCCGCATGCCTCGCCAACCGACCGTAAACTGATGCTGGATGGCTGGTTTGATCATCGCATGGCCGATTTGAACGAGAACAACCCTTATGTGCAAAACTACCTCACCCAAAACCATATCTGGTGGGTGGAGTATGCCGGTATTGATGGTTTCAGGTTGGACACTTACCCGTACAATGATGCAGCTTACATGGCCAAATGGGCGCAAGCGGTAAAAGCGGAGTCCCCGCGCTTATCTATCTTTGGCGAAACGTTGGTATGGTCGGCCGCTAACCAGGCCTTTTTCACACAGGGCAATACGGTTAACCGTGGTTTTGATACCCATTTGCCCGGCGTGACCGATGGTGTATTGAAAGACGCCATTTACGAAGCTATTAATGGCAAGGATGGTTGGACGGATGGAGTTGGCAGGCTGTATTCGGTACTGGCGCAGGATTTTTTATATCAGGATGCTACCCGCAATACCATTTTTTTGGATAATCATGATATGAGCCGGATGCTGTCAGTAGTGGGCGAAGATATTAACAAATACAAATCGGCTATGGCCATGCTGCTCACTATGCGCGGCGTGCCCCAGTTATATTATGGCGATGAGATACTGATGAAAAACTTTTCCAATCCCGACGGATTGGTGCGTGAAGATTTTCCCGGTGGTTGGGCCGGCGATAAAAGCAATAAGTTCAGCGTCGAGGGCCGAAGTAAAAAAGAGAATGACGCCTTCACCTTTGTAAGTAAACTCGCTAACTATCGTAAAAATACTACCGCCCTGCAAACAGGCAAACTGATGCAGTATGTGCCTGAAAAAGGTATCTACGTTTATTTCAGGTATGATGCCGTTAAAACCGTCATGATAGTTTTTAATAGCAGCGATAAGCCTCAGCAAACAGGTGTGGAAAGATACCTGGAACGTATTGGCGATGCCAAAAAAGCCCGAAACGTCATTACAGATGAAACTGTAGAACTCGGGCAGCTAAGTATCCCTGAAAAATCAACATTGGTGTTAGAATTATTGCCCAACGTTACCCATTAATCATTTAACTTAGTGCCATAGTACTATCTACTTAAAACATCAAAATGAACAACATTAAAGCCTGTATTTTTGATCTTGACGGTGTAATTGTTGATACGGCCGTTTACCATTATAAAGCCTGGAGACGACTGGCAAATACAATGGGCTTTGATTTTACCGAACAGCAGAACGAGCAGTTGAAGGGCGTAAGCCGTGTACGATCATTACAGCTAATACTGGGTTGGGGCGGTGTAACCAAAACTGAAGCCGAGCAGGAGCAGTTGGCCACCCAAAAAAATATCTGGTACACCGAAATGATCAACCAGATGACACCTGCCGAAATTTTACCCGGTGCACGTGAGTTTGTGGAAAGCTGCCGCCAAGCCGGTTTGAAAACAGCGCTTGGCTCGGCCAGTAAAAACTCCATGACCATATTGGATAAGCTGGATATTACACACCTGTTTGATGCCATTATTGACGGCAACAAGGTAAGCAAAGCCAAACCCGATCCCGAAGTGTTTTTAAAAGGCGCGCAGGAATTAGGTATCGAGCCGCAATACTGCGTAGTATTTGAAGATGCCATAGCCGGGGTTGAGGCAGCCAAAGCAGGCGGTATGAAAGCCGTAGGCATCGGCGATCCGGAACTGCTGCACGAGGCAAACCTGGTGGTGAGCGGCCTTAATAAGGTTACGGTGGAACAATTAGAAATGCTACCTTAATAAATAAACAGTGTCATTGCGAGGAGGAACGACGAAGCAATCGCGAACAGTACAAATCTCCTTGCACAGTGTGCGATTGCCGCGCCGCGCTCGCAATGACAAATATTTTTAATGTTATTACCCTATGAAAAACTACATCATTGCTGATGAATGGAGCATTATTGAAGAAGGCTTCGATCCGCATTATCATCAAATATCAGAGAGCATATTTAGTTTGGGCAATGGCCGCATGGGCCAGCGTGCCAATTTTGAAGAGACCTACAGCGGGCAGTCATTATTAGGTAATTATGTGGCTGGTGTATACTATCCGGATAAAACCCGTGTAGGCTGGTGGAAAAACGGTTACCCGGAATACTTTGCCAAGGTATTGAACGCCGCCAACTGGACAATCATCGATATCAACCTTGATGGCGAACAACTTGACCTGGCTAAATGCGAGGTGATTAGCTTCCGCCGGGAGCTGAATATGAAGGAGGGCTATCTCAAAAGAAATTTCCGGGCTAAAACTGCCGGTGGTAAGGAAGTTGAGGTAGACGCTATCCGTTTTTGCAGCATGGTTGATGATGAAACCGCAGCTATAAGATATACCATCACACCGGTAAATTTCAGTGACGCCATCACCATTACCCCGGCCATTGATGGCGATGTAATGAACAAGGATTCCAACTATGATGAAAAGTTTTGGGACGAGGTAAGCAAGGCCAACCAGACCGATGGTGGTTATGTAGTGATGCGTACTAAAAAGACAGGTTTTGAGGTGGCGACGGGTATGAAATTCAGCGTGCTGCAAAACGGGCAGGTGGTTGAAGCTCCCATAGAAGCCATTAAGAAAGAAAAATACGTAGCCTCAAAAATTACTTTGCAGGCGCAGCAGGGGCAAAGCATCAGCATTATTAAATATGTGGCTAATTTATCGTCGCAAAACTATCAGCCCGAAAATCTGGTTGAGCAGTTAAATGATACGTTAAACCGCATCGTCACCAAAGGCTTTGATACCATGCTGGCCGAACAAGCCGCGGCATGGGCCAAAAAGTGGGAACATAACGATATTATTATTGAGGGTGATGTATCTGCGCAGCAGGCTATCCGCTTTAATATTTTTCAGCTTAACCAAACTTATACCGGCGAGGATGACCGCCTGAACATTGGCCCTAAAGGCTTTACCGGCGAAAAGTACGGAGGCTCAACCTATTGGGATACAGAGGCTTACTGTGTGCCATTTTACCTGGCCACCGCCGATCAAAAAGTTACCCGCAACCTTTTGCTGTACCGCTATAAACAGTTGGGTAAAGCCATTGAAAACGCGGCTTTGCTGGGGTTTAAAGATGGCGCTGCCCTATACCCAATGGTTACCATGGACGGTACCGAATCACATAACGAATGGGAGATCACCTTTGAGGAGATACACCGGAACGGAGCCATCGCCTACGCTATATTCAACTATGTCCGCTACACCGGCGATGAAAGTTATCTGGCCGATTACGGGTTGGAAGTGCTGATCGCTATCGCCAGGTTCTGGTCGCAGCGTGTGAGCTGGTCACAGGCTAAGCGGCAGTATGTGATGCTGGGCGTTACCGGGCCAAACGAGTATGAAAACAACGTGAACAATAACTGGTACACCAGTACGCTGGCTATCTGGTGTATGGATTATACCATGCAAGTGATAGAAAAAGTAAAAGCCTCGGCCTCGGAAAAATATGCAGCTTTAGCAGCCCGTATCAATTTTGATGAGGAAACGGAAACTTACAGGTTTAAGCACATCATCCAAAATATGTACTATGGATACGATGAAAAATTGCAGGTGTTTTTACAGCAAGACGGCTACCTGGACAAAGAACAGATATTGGTGAAAGACCTGCCCGCAGGTGAGCGCCCGCTGAACCAGAAATGGAGTTGGGACAGGATACTGCGTTCCTGCTTTATTAAGCAGGCTGATGTGTTGCAGGGTATTTACTTTTTTGAAGACCGATATGATATAGATACCATCCGTCGCAACTTTGATTTTTATGAACCGCGTACGGTGCATGAGTCGTCATTGTCGCCATGCGTTCATGCTATTTTGGCTGCCAAACTGGGCGACGAGGCCCGGGCTTACGAGTTTTACCTGCGCACGGCCCGTTTAGACCTTGATGACTATAATAACGATACCGAGGATGGCTGCCACATTACCTCGATGGCCGGCACCTGGATGTCTGTTGTAGAGGGTTTTGGCGGTATGCGCGTACGCGATGGTAAGCTGTCTTTCCAACCGTTCATCCCCGAAAAATGGTCGTCGTTTTCATTCCATATCGGTTTTCGTGGGGCCTTGCTTAATGTTAAGGTAAGTAAAGATGGGGTGCATATTAAAAATGCGTCTGCCACGCAGGTCACTGTTGTAGTGTTTGGTAACGAGCACTTGGTTGAGGCGAACGGGGAGGTAATTGTTAAAAATAGCTAAATGAGCCAGGGGCAGCGTATTATTTTATCCGTTTTAGCGGCAGTTGTTTTTGCTTTTATTGTACGAGGCATTTTTGCCATACATGGTTTAGACAGATTATTCGGTGTAATGTCTGTCGCTTTCCTTTTGGGGCTGCCATTTGGTGTTGGTTATTTAACGGTTTATTTAAGTAAGATTGAAACCATCGAATACTCAGCAAATGCTTTCTTGTTACCATTTATCCCTGTATTTGTTTTCTTTATTACTACGCTTACTTTTAAGGTAGAGGGTTTTGCCTGCTGGCTAATGATCATGCCCGTATTTTTGGTTGTATTAGGATTAGGTGGGTTAGCTGCCCGTTATTTTAAATTAAAAAAGCGTGACAAGGATAAAAGCTTTGTATATGTGGTATTGTTGCTGCCTTTCTTTTTATCTCCAATTGAAAAAATGATCGGAGCCATTCCAGGTACTTACAAAGCATACACGGAGATTGATATTCATGCCTCGAAAAAGCAGATATGGGAAAACGTAACCCGGGTGCGCTCTATTGATCAACAGCAGGATAGCGCGGCATTTACCCGGTTTCTGGGTTTTCCAAGGCCAATTAAGGCCGAGTTGGATAAAGAAGCTGTAGGTGGAAAACGCAAAGCTATTTTTGATAAGGGCTTGGTGTTTGATGAAGTAGTAACAGCGTACCGGCCACTTAAATCAATGACCTTTACCATTCATGCCAATCCTTATGATATTCCCTCTACCACAATGGATGAACATATTGTAGTAGGCGGAGAGTTTTTTGATGTATTGAATGGCACTTACCAATTAGAGCAGATAGACGCGCATAATTGCAAATTGCGCCTATTTAGTACCTTTAAATTAAATACCACTTTTAACTTTTATGCAGGTATATGGGCCTCATGGATCATGAAGGATATTCAGCAGAACATATTAAAGGTTATTAAAGAAAGATCGGAGTTGAAAAAGTCCTGATACTTGATACTCATTACTTGATACTAAAATGCATAAACTCATTATATACCAGCTATTGCCCCGCCTGTTTGGCAATACCCAAACACGCAATAAAATCAACGGATCGGTAGAAGAGAACGGTGTTGGCAAACTGAACGATATTACCGATAACGCCCTGCAGCAGATCAAGGGCATGGGTTTTACCCATATATGGTACACCGGCGTAATTGAACACGCCACCATGACTGATTATACCGCGTTCGGCATCGCCAATGACGATCCGGATATTGTGAAGGGCAGGGCGGGTTCGCCTTATGCTATTAGGGATTATTATGATGTAGCCCCAGATCTGGCTGTTGATGTGCAAAACCGCATGGGAGAATTTGAAGCGCTCATTAATCGCACACATAGTAATGGGCTTAAAGTATTGATGGACCTGGTGCCGAACCATGTGGCCCGTACCTATGCCTCGGATGTAAAGCCCGATAATGTGCGCGATTTTGGTCAGGACGATGACCAAACCAAAGCTTTTGATGCCCGCAATGATTTTTATTATATCCCGGGTCAGCCATTTAAAGTGCCTTTTGGTTACAATCCCGGCGGCGATGAGTTTCATAGTGATTTAAAGAACGGTCATTTTGAGGAGAATCCTGCCAGGGCCACCGGTAACGATGTGTTCAGCGCTACGCCATCTATGAATGATTGGTTCGAGACCATGAAGCTGAACTATGGAGTTGATTATCTGAACGGTCGTTGGGGACATTTTGATCCTATTCCTCCGCTATGGAAAAAACTGTACGATATTTTAATTTACTGGAGCCAAAAAGGCATAGATGGCTTCCGTTGCGATATGGTGGAGATGGTACCCACTGAATTTTGGGCCTGGATCATCCCCAAAGTTAAAGAAGCCTATCCCAACGTGATATTCATCGGCGAAGCCTACGATAAAAATAAATACAACGATTACATTTTCAGGGGCAGGTTTGATTATTTGTATGACAAAGTGGGTTTGTACGATGCGATTAAACGCCTTACCCGCAATGAATATGGTGCCAGCACCTGGGAGATCAATAACGTGTGGAACCACCATACCCATGATATAGACCAGCATATGCTGCGCTTTATGGAAAACCATGACGAACAGCGTATTGCCTCCGGTTATTTTGCCGGTAACCCCTGGCTGGCCGTACCGGGTATGATCGTGACCGCTACGATGAACACAGGGCCGGTCATGATCTATTTTGGGCAGGAAGTTGGCGAACCCGCTTTGGGCGAACAAGGCTTTAGCGGTAACGATGGCCGTACCTCCATATTTGATTATTGCGGTGTGCCTGAACATCAAAAATGGATCAATAACGGTGCTTTTGATGGCGGGCAGCTATCGTCCGATCAAAAAAGACTGCGGGAGTTTTATCATCAATTATTGAATGTAGTAGGCAAAAACGAAGCTTTAAAAAGTGGCAGTTTTTATGAACTGATGATGGCTAACGAGCATCAGCCCGGGTTTGACCAGTTATTATATATTTATCTGAGATATACCGATCAACAACGTATATTAGTGATAACCAATTTTAACCGTAGCGAACGAAACTTAGTGGTAAAGCTGCCCGACGACCTGCTATCTAAATTAAACCTGAACGGTCCACGGGAATTTACCGATCTGCTGAGTTGCTCAAAATTTATTATAAACGATATCAGGAACGGAGTGAATGTAGTTTTACCGGCATCAGGCGGTTTGCTGTTGGCGTTTTAGGATAAAAAGGATTAGGCGAAACCTTGTCATTGCGAGCGATAGTGTGGCAATCGCAAACTGTACAGAGCGGATTGCATAGCCCGCGATTGCTTCGTTCTTCGCAATGACAAAGGTGAACTTGTTGGAGAGAGAACGCTTTTTGTTGTTGTCATTGCGAGCGATAGCGTGGCAATCGCGAACTTTACAGAGGCTTTTGCGGTTCGCGATTGCTTCGTTCCTCGCAATGGCAGAGGACTATATTCGTAATAACGACACTCCGCTGCCGCGAGCTTGTAGCTCGGGGCATTGCATGGCTTCAGCTTTCAGCTGACGTAAGCTAAAAGCTTACATCATGATAACCACGAGATACGCTGCGCTAATCTCGCGGTAGTGGAGGTAGTGGGTAGTGAAAAGCCCTCTCCTTGGGAGAGGGTTGGGTGAGGCTTTTTCGCAATGACACAATCGGACAACGCATAACATAAACCAATAAATCAACACATGGAAGCACGCATAGCCCAGAAACCCCAGTTAAGCTTTTGGCAAATATTCAATATGAGCTTTGGTTTTTTGGGTATCCAGTTTGGGTTTGCGCTGCAAACAGGTAATGCCAGCCGGATACTGCAAACATTTGGTGCCGATGTAGAGCATTTATCGTGGTTTTGGCTGGCAGCACCGCTTACAGGCATGATTGTGCAGCCCATCATCGGCCATTACAGTGATCGTACCTGGAACCGGCTGGGTAGGCGCAGACCGTATTTTTTAACAGGAGCTATCCTGTCGGGCCTGGCTTTGTTTTTTATGCCCAACTCTGGGGTGCTTGCAGCTTTTATTCCGCCCATTATCGTGGGGGCCAGTATGCTCATGATCATGGATGCATCATTCAACGTAGCGATGGAACCCTTCAGGGCGTTGGTGGCCGATAACCTGCCCGATAGCCAGCACAGCGCCGGGTTTTCCATGCAAACAGTACTGATAGGGGTGGGGGCCGTAATAGGTTCCTGGCTACCTTATGTTTTTGCCGAATGGCTGGGCATAGCCAAAACTGCTGCGCCGGGCCATATTCCGGCCAATGTTGTCTATTCATTTTATATCGGAGGCGCGGTGCTTATCATGGCTATTTTGTGGACAGTGATCCGTACTAAAGAGTATTCGCCTGAGGAGTACGCGGCCTTTCATCCGGCCGAAGTTCATCAACCCGAAACAAAAAAGGGCGGCATAGCACAAATTTTCACAGATCTGGCCCATATGCCAACAACCATGAAGCAATTGGGGCTGGTGCAGTTTTTTTCGTGGTTCGCCTTGTTCTCAATGTGGGTATTTACCACCCCGGCCCTGGCCGAGCATGTGTACAAAGTATTACCCGGCGATACTACATCCGTAGCTTACAATGATGCAGGTAACTGGATAGGAGTGCTGTTTGGTATTTATAACCTGGTTTCGGCCATATACGCTTGTTTTTTGCCTGCTATTGCTAAAGCCACCAGCCGTAAAATGGCTCATGCCTTTTCGTTAACTATGGGTGGTGCAGGTTTAATATCTATGTATTTTATCAGCAATCCTAACTGGCTTATTTTATCAATGGTGGGTATCGGTTTGGCCTGGGGCAGTATACTGGCTATGCCTTACGCTATCCTATCCAGCTCAATTCCAGCTAAAAAGATGGGTGTTTATATGGGCATCTTCAATTTTTTTATCACCTTTCCGCAAATTGTAAATGGCGTTTTTGGCGGGCCTATTGTTAAATATTTTTATAACGGCCATGCTATTTATGCCATAGTTATGGCGGGCGTATTTATGTTATTATCAGCCCTTTCTGTACTGCGGGTTCAGGATAATAAAAAGTTGATATAAAAATTAAATTAAATTTAGGATAAATTTCGTTTACTGGCACGGTTAATGATTTTTCGTTAATTCAATTGTTGTATATTGCGTAGTATGTACACTTTACCCATATTTGCAGACCCCCTAATTGATTTGAATGGAAAGTATTACACCAAACGAGGAGCCGGTAAACAATAAGTTAGTTGAATCCGAAAATATAGTAGAAACTGAAAATATAGTTGAAGAAGAGGAAGAGTTTCACCACCTAAATAACCCGGCAGATGGCATAAAACCTATCATCAAAAAATACCTGGGTACCCCAAATCACGCTGATCAGTTAGGTAATAAGTTTTTCTTTACCGATGGCGACGCTAAAGTAGAAGTAGTTGTTGTTACAGACCTTATCATCAGGGTAAGGCTGGCACCGCACGGCGTTTTCCTGGATGAGTTTTCTTATGCCGTACCTAAGTTAGAACACAAAGCCGCTGAATTCACGCTATTTGAAGATGAAAATGAATTTCGGGTAGCTACTAAATCGATAAATTGCCATATCCGTAAACAGGATTTCTTTATATCTTTTTCTGACAGTAACAGTCGCGTAACCAGTACCGATGCCGTGCCTATGCACTGGGAAGAGAATGTGAAGTTTGGCGGTTATTATGTATTTTGTACCAAAACCTGCCACACCGACGAGAGCTTTTTTGGCCTGGGCGATAAACCTACCGAGTTTAACCTGCGCGGCAAACGCCTGAAAAACTGGAATACCGACGCGTACTCTTTTCAGTGGAACCAGGATCCGCTTTACCGGAGCATTCCTTTTTACATCAGTGTAAATGAGGGTGTGGCGCACGGTATTTTCTTTGACAATACCTTTAAGGCACAGTTTGATTTTGGCGCCGAAGATACCACCAAAACCAGTTTTTGGGCAGATGGCGGCGAGCTGCAATATTACTACATACATGGCCCGCACATGATGGATGTAGTAAAAAGCTACCACACCTTAACAGGCACACATCCTATGCCTCCGCTATGGGCGCTCGGCTATCACCAGTGCCGCTGGAGCTATTACCCGGAATCAAAAGTAAAAAAGATAACCCGGGGCTTCCGCGAAAATAAGATCCCTTGCGATGGTATTTACCTGGACATAGATTATATGGACGGTTATCGCTGCTTTACCTGGAACCGTAAATATTTCCCTGATCCTAAAAAAATGATCAGCGAGCTGGCGGCCGATGGTTTTAAGACCGTGGTAATTATTGACCCGGGTATACGGGTTGACGATAATTACGAGGTATTTAAACAAGGTAAGGAGAACCGTTACTTCTGCCGCCGCAGTGATGATTACTTTATGGAGGGCCACGTATGGCCGGGCCGCTGCCAGTTCCCTGACTTTACTAACCCAGAGGTACGCACCTGGTGGGGAGGTTTGTTTGACGAACTGGTACAAATGGGTGTGGCTGGTGTTTGGAACGATATGAATGAGCCTGCCGTATTTGGCGCTGGCACTTTCCCTGATGATGTGCGTCACCAGTACGATGGTTTCCGCGGATCGCACCGTAAGGCACACAATGTGTATGGCATGCAAATGGTGCGCTCAACCTATGAGGGTTTGCGCAACATCATGAAAAACAAACGCCCTTTCACCATTACCAGGGCGGGCTACTCAGGCGTTCAGCGTTTTTCGTCGGTATGGACGGGCGATAACGTAGCCTCATGGGAGCACCTGAAAATAGGTAATATACAATGTCAGCGTTTATCTGTTTCGGGCATACCATTTTGCGGTACGGATATAGGTGGTTTTAGTGGCGAGCCGGATGGTGAGCTGTTTACCCGCTGGATACAAATGGGTACGTTTTCGCCCTTTATGCGCGCGCACTCTGCCGGTGATACCAAAGAGCGTGAGCCCTGGAGCTTTGGCGAACCCTATACTGCCATTAACCGCAAATTTATTGAGCTGCGTTACCGATTGATCCCTTATCTGTATTCAACTTTTTGGGAGCATCACCGTTATGGTTTCCCTATTCTGAGGCCGATAGTAATGCACGAGCAGGATGTGAAACTAAACCATTACCGCCAGGATGAGTTTACCTATGGCGATAAAATACTGGTATGCCCGGTTATGGAACCCGGACAAACCAAACGCAATGTGTACCTGCCAAAAGGTAAATGGTTCAACTTCTGGACCTACGAAATACTGGAAGGCGGCAAGGAAGTAACCGTGCCTACACCGTTGGAAACCATGCCGGTATTTGTAAAAGCAGGCTCGGTAATACCGGAATATCCGGTAATGCAGTACGTTGGCCAGCACGAAATTGAAGAGGTTAAGCTGAATATATACTATACCGATTACGAGGTTAACTCCTTCCTGTTTGAAGATTATGGCGAAACGTTTGCCTACGAGCAGGATATTTACCTGGAGAAAAAATTTGTGGTGAACGGAAATTCGCGCGAGTTAAGTATCCAGCAAAGTATGGAAGGCCTGTACACCCCGCGTTATGAAGGATACCATATTAATGTTATCGGTTTACCATTTAAACCAGGCAAAATAATAGCCGATGGCAAAGTGGTAAGCGATTTTATAGTGAACCCGGATGGTACAGTAGAGCTTAAGTTCAGCAAGAACTTTAAGCGAATTGAAATATTAAGATAACAAAAAAGGGGCTTCGATAACGAAGCCTCTTTTTTGTTATGCCCCATTGTCATTTCGACCATAGGGAGAAATCTTTTACGATTGACTCACCGCAAGCACAATATTTAGAGTGCCACTTCTGGCATTGATGAAATAAAAATCGTACATTTATATCAAACGGCCCGATATCCTCTTGAAAGAGAAGATACCGGGCCGTTTGATTAAGGGTCCAAACATCCGGAAATTGTTATTTAACATAAATGATACTGATAGTCAGTTATTTAAAACTTTTTAAAGCTTTTAAAATACTCTAAAATTGATCGAAAAGTGCAAAAACTGATAGTTTTTTATAAAAATTAAGCGTTTTTTGCCCCTTTTTTGAACTATTTTGACATCAAAAAGTGTTAAAATAAAATTTTAAAAAGTTTTAAGACCAGGATAGACCCCCAATAAACAGGTCAAAGTATAATCTTTGAAATCAAATCAAAATCTTTTAAATCCTGTTATATTTGATAGTATAAACCAAACTCATTTCCGTAAATTGGGTTATTCTAATACACCATAACCGGTACCATATCATGGCCAAACAAACAAAGAAAACCGAGAACCCTTCACCGGAAGAAAAAGTAGTAAAAGCAACAAAAACTGTAAAGGCAAAAGCAGCTGTCAAAGCCGCAGAGCCTGCGGAAAAAGCTCCTGTGGCAAAAACAGCGAAGCCAAAAGCAAAAGCCGCTGCTGCAGAAAAAAAACCGGAACCCAAACCAAAAACTGCCAAAATAAAGGCTGCTGTACAAACTACCCATGTTATGCTGAACGCAGTTGAACCTTACAGCCGTTTTACCGATTTTGATATATCCTTATTTAAATCAGGTAAGCATTATAAGCTGTATGAAAAATTTGGTTCGCATGTGGTAGAGTTTAATGGTGTTGTCGGTACCTATTTCGCGGTTTGGGCGCCTAATGCGCAGCATGTTGCTGTTATAGGTAATTTTAACGGCTGGAATCGCGCTTCACATCCTTTATTTTGCCGTTGGGATTCGTCAGGTATTTGGGAAGGGTATATTCCTAACATTGGTGTAGGCGAAACCTATAAATATTACATCAAATCATCAACCGGAGAGGCCCTTGAAAAAAGCGACCCTTTTGCCCTACGCTGGGAGGTGCCGCCACGCACAGCATCCATCGTAGCCGATACCTACTATGAATGGAAAGACGGTGACTGGATGGCCAATCGTCACGAGCATAACGGCATAAACAGGCCATACAGCGTATATGAGGTGCATTTAGGCTCATGGGCGCGTAACCCTGAAAGCCCGGATGAGTTTTTGACCTATACGCAACTGGCTAAAAAAATGGTGCCTTATGTAAAGGAGATGGGCTTTACGCACGTAGAGTTTATGCCCATTATGGAGCACCCTTTTTATCCGAGCTGGGGATACCAGGTTTCAGGTTATTTTGCCGCGGCTTCGCGCTATGGTACACCGCAGGAGCTCATGTACCTGATTGAGCAATTTCATGAGGCCGGTATAGGGGTGATCTTAGACTGGGTACCATCGCATTTTCCGGGTGATATACACGCCCTTTACAAATTCGACGGTACGCACTTGTATGAGCATGCCGACAGCCGTAAAGGTTTTCATCCCGATTGGAAATCATATATATTTAACTATGGCCGTAACGAGGTAAGGGCTTTCCTGATCAGTAATGCTATGTTCTGGCTTGATCGTTACCATGCCGATGGCCTGCGGGTTGATGCCGTGGCTTCTATGCTTTATTTGGATTATTCGCGCAAGCATGGCGAGTGGGAGCCCAACATTTATGGCGGTAACGAAAATCTTGAAGCCATATCGTTCCTGAAAGAGTTTAATGAGGCGGTTTATAGCCACTTCCCGTCAACTCAAACCATTGCCGAGGAATCTACCTCGTTTACAGGTGTTAGTCGCCCGGTTTATTTGGGTGGTTTAGGCTTCGGTATGAAATGGATGATGGGCTGGATGCACGATACCATAGGCTACTTTAAAGAAGATCCTATTCACCGTAAATACCATCATAACGAAATTACATTTAGTACCATATACGCCTTTACCGAAAACTTTATGCTGCCTTTTTCGCATGATGAGGTGGTATATGGCAAAGGCTCTATGCTGCGTAAAATGCCCGGCGATGAGTGGCAGCAGTTTGCCAACCTGCGCCTGATGTACAGCTACATGTTCACTCATCCGGGTACCAAGCTGTTATTTATGGGCGCAGAATTTGGCCAGGGCGATGAGTGGAATTTTGGCCATTCGCTGCAATGGCATGTGCTGGAGTATGCTAACCACCAAGGTATATCAGAAACGGTAAAAACTTTAAATCACCTATATCGTGAAGAACCTGCTTTGTACCAAAAAGCTTTTGATTTTACAGGCTTTGAATGGATAGATGGGGGTAATGCCAATGACTCTATTTTGGTTTACAGGCGTATGGGGCACGATGAAAAGGACGATCTGGTCATGATCCTGAATATGACCCCGGTGCCTCGTCACAATTACCGGATAGGTGTACCCGCGGCCGGTAAATGGAAAGAGATATTTAACTCTGATGCTGAAAGGCTATGGGGCAGTGGACTAATTAATTATGACCCAGTAAGCACTGAACCTGAAAAATGGCATGGGAAAGCTAACTCGGTTGTTTTAACTATACCACCATTAGCCGCTATCATATTAAAAAAAGTAGGGGATGCTCCTGCAAAATATGAGCTCAAGCGCTAATATTTAAATATAAACCCTGTAGTTATACTTAATAGTTTGGCTACAGGGTAAATTGGAATAACTTATGAACCCTAAATTCCGTTTGCTGTACATTATTATAGGGACTTTGTTATTAATATCGCTTTTGGTGGAGGTTTTTATAACCTATCCGGAAGTAAGCCCTAAAGGTGTTTTACTGAACGCTTTGCCAGCGTTGTTGTTCTTTTACCTGGCCTATAAAACCTATCACGAAAAAAAGGACAACGAGTTGATGTGAGTTACTCTTAATGTTCTGTTAGTAAGTAAGATAGGTGCTTGTTCAGTAATGAACAATAGTTGTAACGAATCCGAACAGTTTGTTAATTTTGAATCTTTGTTAAGTGATTGATTATCAGTTGTATGTAATGAAGGCATGCTCTTAGCTTAGATAATGGCATAAACCTCCATCGTTATGCTTAAAAATTACCTGCTGGTCGCTTTCAGAAACCTTTCTAAAAACAAAGCTTTTTCCTTCATCAACATAATTGGCTTAGCTATTGGTATGGCTGCATGCTTGTTGATTTTACAATACGTAAATTTTGAGTTGAGTTTTGATAGTTTCAACGCCAAGAAGGATCGTATTTACCGCATTAATCAGGACAGGTACAACAATGGTAAGTTAAGTACCCAGTGGGCAGGTGGCGCGTTTGCCCCTGGCAACGCTTTTAAAGCTGTTTTGCCAGAGATAGAAGACTTTGTAAAGATAGTAGGCGATGGGCAGGCGCTGGCTAATTACAAAGACCAGAAGATGGTGATCAAAGACAATTATTTTGTAGGAGAGGGGTTCTTCAATGTTTTTTCGTACCCGCTTATCAGCGGTGATCCTAAAACGGCTCTGAAAGATCCATACTCGGTTGTTATCACAGAAGAGGTTGCTCAAAGGCTTTTCCATAATACCAATCCGGTAGGGCAATCGCTTATTATCAATGGCGATAGGCCTTTAAAGATCACCGGCGTAGTTAAAAATCCACCTGTTAACAGCCATTTTAAGTTTGATTTTCTGCAATCGTACGCTACGCTGTTAAAGGATAATCCGCCTAATAAAGATTACAATTTGGATAATGCCTGGCTGAGCGATGGTTGTACAACTTATTTATTACTCAGGCCTGGTGTTGATCCTAAAGTACTGGAAAGCAAATTTGTACCTATTGTAAAGAAAGCTTATGATGCCTATAAAATTCCAGGCGAAGGCGGTGTTTATACCTTGCAGTCTTTACAAAGCATCCACCTGTACTCTAACCGTATGTTTGAATTACAGCCTAATGGCGATGGTAAATCTGTTTATTTGCTACTGGGCATAGCGATATTTGTGATCATCATAGCGTGGATCAATTATATAAACCTGGCTACCGCCCGCGGCATTGGTCGTGCAAAAGAAGTAGGAGTACGTAAAACATTAGGCTCGGCAAAGGCACAGCTTATCGCGCAGTTTATGCTGGAGGCCATGTTGCTCAATGGCCTGGCCATACTGCTGGCTGTGGTGCTGATTGTTATTTGCCTTCCGGTTTTCTCGAATATATCGGGCTTGCAAATGAGTTTTAACATGTTTATTAAGCCTATTTTCTGGGCATCAATGCTCGGTATATTTATCTTAGGTTCGTTCTTTAGTGGGTTTTATCCGGCTATTGTGCTATCATCCTTCAGGCCGGTTGAGGTGATGAAGGGTAAAATATTGGCTTCGCCCAAAGGGGTTATATTGCGCAAGGCAATGGTTGTGTTTCAGTTTGCGGCTTCTATTTTTCTGCTGATTGGTTCGCTTACCGTATTCAGGCAGCTAACTTTTATGCAAACCCAAAAACTGGGGTTAAAAATTGATCAAACACTGGTTATTAAGCGTCCGCTTATTAAAGTCGATTCCTTTTATCGTGACATGAGCGCGTTTAAGCAGGAGAGCCTGACACAATCAGCTGTTAAGAGTATCGCTATATCCACTTCCATTCCGGGCCAGCCTATTTCCTGGAACGCGGGTGGTATCAAGCTAACCGGTGCCGACCAAAGCCAGGGCAAACAATACCGTATTGTTGGTACCGATTGTGATTACCTGACCGCCTACGATCTGAAACTGATAGCAGGCCGTAAATTCTCTAAAGATTATGGAGACGAACCACACAGCGTTGTATTCACTAAAAAAGCGGTTGAGCAGTTGGGCTTTAACAAACCCGAGCAGGCCTTGGGCAAACGCATTGATTTTTGGGGGCAGGTATATACCATAGTAGGCGTGGTGGATAATTTTCACCAGCAATCACTACGCGATGCCTATGATGCCATTATTTTCCGTTGTATTCCTGATGTGCGGGGATTTGTATCGGTAAAAATAAGCACTACCAATATGACGAAAACCGTAGCTGACCTTAAGAAAACATGGGCCACTTATTTTCCGGGCGACCAGTTTGATTATTTCTTTTTAGATCAGCACTTTAACGAGCAATACAAAACCGATCAGCGTTTTGGGCAGGTATTCGGCGTATTTACCGGCATCGCCATTTTTGTGGCTTGCTTAGGTTTGTTTGGCCAGGTATCATACACTATAGTTCAACGTACCAAAGAGATTGGTATACGTAAGGTGTTGGGCGCTACCGTGAACAGTATTTTAAAGTTATTATATAAAGATTTTGCCGCGTTGGTGATTGTTGCATTTGTTATTTCGGCGCCGCTGGCCTGGTATGCTATTTCCAAATGGCTACAGGGGTATGCTTTTAGGGTTGACATTGGGCCACTATTGTTTATTGTGCCCTTTATAATTGTGATGGTTATTGCCTTTGCCACAGTATCATACCTGAGTGTAAAAGCTGCCTTAACCAATCCGGTTAAAAGCTTAAAAACCGAGTAATTGTAAAGGAGCAACACAGTAACCGTCATGCCGAATTTATTTCGGCATCCCATATGCAAGGCGTTCTGCTTGGGTAAACCTGTCCTGTGGGATGCCGAAATAAATTCGGCATGACGGGCTGGTTGTAAAATCAACTATAGCCTTCACCAAAAAACAAAAGCCCCGGTTAATACCAGGGCTTTTTGTTATAAATTAAAGATTTGATGATTGAAGCAAATTATAATTTACCAATTTCCTGAACCAGGTCAATCAGTTTGTTTGAATAGCCCCACTCGTTATCATACCATGCTACAACTTTAACAAAGTTATCGTTAAGGCCGATACCAGCTTTTGCATCAAAAATTGAAGTACGTGCATCGCCTTTGAAATCTTCAGATACAACTTCGTCTTCAGTATAACCTAAAATGCCTTTTAATTCGTTTTCAGAAGCTGCTTTCATAGCTGCTTTGATCTCTGCATAAGGAGCTGCATTTTTTAAACGTACGGTTAAGTCAACTACAGATACGTCTGCAACTGGTACACGTAATGACATACCGGTCAATTTACCTTTTAATGCAGGGATAACCAATGATACGGCTTTAGCTGCACCGGTTGATGAAGGGATGATGTTTTGGTAAGCACCACGGCCGCCTCTCCAGTCTTTAGCCGATGGGCCGTCAACTGTTTTTTGAGTAGCTGTAACAGCGTGTACAGTGGTCATTAAACCTTCTTCAATACCAAATTTATCGTTCAGTACTTTAGCTATAGGAGCTAAACAGTTGGTAGTACATGAAGCGTTTGAAACGATAGTTTGATCAGCTTTCAGTTCTTTATGGTTTACACCCATTACAAAAGTAGGGGTATCATCTTTAGCCGGTGCGCTCATAACTACTTTTTTAGCACCTGCGTCGATGTGTTTTTGAGCAGTTTCCTGAGTTAAAAATAAACCGGTTGACTCAATAACTACCTCAGCACCAACTTCGTTCCATTTCAGGTTAGCCGGATCTTTTTCAGCAGTTACACGGATGGTTTTACCGTTTACAACCAAATGACCGCCTTCAACAGCAATAGTGCCTTTGAATGGTCCGTGAGTTGAATCGTATTTTAACATGTAAGCCATGTAATCTGGCTCAACAAGGTCATTAATACCAACAACTTCAATGTCGGGTCTTTCAATTGCGGCTCTGAATGCCAGACGGCCAATACGGCCGAAACCGTTAATTCCTATTTTCATGATTTTTTAATTTTTATTTGAATAGTAGGTTAATAAATTATTTATAGGTTCTTTTATGATGTTGGCTATCTGCAAATTTGCATCGGCAGCAGCCTCATGTAAATGTTCCTGAAAGTTTGACGCCACCGTACCTGCAAAATGAATGGAGGCACCCGGGTGTTGTTTTGATAAAGGTAGTAAATATGTTGAAATTAGCTTGCTAAATCCTTTTTTTATGACGTTTTGTAGATGATGGTCGTCGCGGTTTTCCATATAAAACTCGGTAAACGAACTTAAATAAAGGGCCGGTTGCTTTTGACGGTAAACTTTTTCGAGCAGGGTTTTGCGCTCAACATCGTACTTATGTACAAATTTCTTTTTAAGATTTGCCGGCAAAGTTTCGTTCATATAGCTTTTAAGCAGTTGCCTGCCCAGCCAGTTTCCTGACCCTTCATCGGCTAATACATAACCCAGGCCGTAGTTGTTGGACTGAATCTTTTTACCATCATACCAAGCCGCGTTTGAGCCACTGCCGCAAATGCTGATTATACCCGGTGAGTTTTTACAACATGCAATCGCGGCTGCGGTAATATCATGGTCTACCATTACCCGGCCAAATTTAAAAAAAGCCGATAATGCGTTATGAACAATTTGTTTGCGTTCATCAGACGATGCTCCCGCGCCAAAAAAATAGATCTTTCTTATTTGTTCGGCATGGTGAATGAGGTTGATATTTTTATTAAGCAATTGCAGGATGTGCTTTTCGTCGTTGAAGTAAGGGTTGATACCTGTGGTTTTAAAAGAGGCCACAATACGGCCCTTATCGGCCAGGCGCCAATGTGCAAAATACGATCCGCTATAAACAACTGCAATCATTAATTATATCGATAATATATCCGCCATCTGTAAAAGGTCAGCCTCCAGCTTAAACTCATGGTTGTTCAAAGCATCATCTAAACTGGTAAGCAGAATGTGATTTGCCTGCAAACCTACCATTTTTTGGCTTTCGCCCGCAATAAGTGCATTTACAGCAGCAAAGCCAAGACGACTGCCCAGAATACGATCAAAGCTTGATGGGCTACCGCCTCTTTGCAAGTGGCCTAATATAGTCACTTTTACGTCGTAGTCTTTAACCTCTTGTTGTACAGCCTTAGCCACATCGTATACGCCACCGTTTTTATCGCCTTCGGCAACAATAACAATGCTTGATGATTTTTTATTGGATTTACCTTCTTTCAGGTTTTTGATCAGATCTGCTACCGCAGTTTGTTTTTCGGGTAATAAAATTGCTTCAGCGCCACATGAAATGCCTGCACGTAAAGCAATAGCTCCAGAATCGCGGCCCATTACCTCAATAAAAAACAAGCGATCGTGCGCGTCGGCAGTATCCCGTATTTTATCAATAGCCTGTATAACGGTATTGGTAGCTGTATCAAAGCCAAGCGTATAGGTTGATCCGTACAAATCGTTATCAATAGTTCCGGGAACACCCATTACGGCAATGTCAGGGAATTTTCTTGAAAAGCGTAATGCACCGGTAAAAGTACCATCACCGCCAATAACTACCAAGGCGTCAATACCGCGTTCTTTTAGGTGCTTATAAGCGGTGGCCATACCCTCATCTTCTTTAAAAGGTAAACAGCGAGCTGTTTTTAAAATAGTACCTCCTAAATTGAGTATGTTGCTTACCGAACGCTTGTCCATATCGTACATATCGTTCTCAATAAGCCCTTTGTAGCCTTGCCTAACACCAACAACTTCAATGCCGTTATATAATGCTGTTCTAACAACTGCCCTTATGCAGGGGTTCATTCCGGGGGCATCGCCACCGGATGTTAAAACAGCAAGTTTTGAAATTTTATTCATCTTTACGTCAATAAATTCGTGCTACGAAGATAGTGTGTGTAAATTACACCATTAAATTTTATTTATTTTTTTT
>NZ_JBCECK010000087.1:0-22339 GCF_039207105.1 Mucilaginibacter sp. | reverse complement strand
ATCAGGAACAAAACGTAAAGCAGGTGGTAGCCGATGTCAAAAATAAATTCGGAGCAAAGTTTATTTAGTCAAGCCCCCCAGCCCCTAAAGAGGGGCTTTTTGATTTGAAGAGTACTAAAACAAAAAGGCCAGTTTTTAAAGCTGGCCTTTTTAATGAATAATATTTTGAAGCTCCCCCTTTAGGGGGCCGGGGGGCCTATAATAATATTGTTCCTGCGGCTACAGTTTCGTTTGTAGACTCGTCAACGAGTATTAGCGAACCGGTAATGCGGTTTTTGCGGTATTCATCAAATACGAGTGGCTGGGTGGTACGCAGGCGTACACGGGCCATCTCATTCATTTTAATATCACCTGCATCTTCCAGTTTATCAAGGGTATTGATGTCCAGTTTGTAGTAAACTTCTTTAATAATAGCCATCACCTCGCGGGTGGTATTTTTCAAATAATATTTTGCACCGGGGCGCGGACCTTTGGCAGCCATCCAGCAAAGCATGGCATCAATATCCTGGCTTACCTGCGGTTCGCTATCATCTTTCACAATTACATCGCCACGGCTTATATCAATATCATCATCCAGAGTGATTGATACCGACATCGGTGCGAAAGCCTCCTCAACCGGTCCGGAAAAAGTATCTATAGATTTGATGGCCGATGTTAAGCCCGAAGGCAGTACGGTTATTTTATCGCCGGGTTTAAATATACCACCGGCTATACGGCCTGCATAGCCCCTGTAATCATGATACTCTGCAGCATGTGGGCGAATTACGGTTTGTACGGGGAAACGGGCATCAACATGGTTTTCATCGCTGCCAATGTGTATGGTTTCTAATGTATGTAATAAGCTGGTGCCGTTATACCAGGGCATATTTTCTGAATCATTCACCACATTATCACCTTCCAGCGCGCTGATGGGTATATAACGGATATCGGTTACATCAATTTTACCGGCAAAGTCATTGTATTGCTCCACCACTTTATTAAAAGCCTCTTCCGAGTAATCAACCAAATCCATTTTGTTAATGCAAACAATAATATGTGGTATTTTTAAAAGTGAGGCTATGTATGAATGCCTGCAGGTTTGCTCAACGACACCTTTACGCGCATCAACCAGGACCAAAGCCAGGTTGGCGGTAGATGCACCGGTAACCATGTTACGGGTGTATTGGATGTGACCTGGAGTATCGGCAATAATAAATTTACGTTTTGGCGTAGCAAAGTAACGGTAAGCAACATCAATGGTGATACCCTGCTCCCTTTCGGAACGTAAGCCATCTGTCAGTAAAGAAAGATCAATATGTTGTAAGCCTTTTCTTTCGCTTGATTGTTTTACGGCCGCCATCTGATCCTCAAAAATAGATTTAGAGTCGTACAATAATCTTCCGATGAGGGTGCTTTTGCCATCGTCTACACTACCGGCTGTTGTAAAACGTAATAGTTCCATATTTATGTGGTGGTTAGTATCAAGTAGTTAGTATCAGGTATCAAGATTTTTGAAAACGATAATACACTTCTGTGAAGCTATCTTGATACCTGATACTAACTATTTGATACTATTTAAAATCAATTTAAAAATAACCTTGTTTTTTTCTGTCTTCCATTGAGGTATCAGAGCGTTTATCATCGCTGCGGTTGCCACGCTCTGTGCTACGGGTGGCCGATACTTCATTCACAATTTTCTCCAGCGTATCTGCTTCTGATTCAATACCTCCGGTAATGGTAATATCACCCAGGGTACGGAAACGCATCAGTTTGTTCTCAATCTTTTCGCCATCGCGCAGTGCCAAAAACTCTGAGTTAGGCAGCCAAGTGCCATCACGGTAAACAGCCTCACGGTTATGGGCAAAATAAAGCGAAGGGATAGCGATATTTTCCTGTAAAATATAATTCCAGATGTCCATCTCGGTCCAGTTACTGATCGGGAATACCCTGAAATGCTCACCCATTCTTTTGCGGCCATTAAAAATGTTCCAAAGCTCGGGGCGTTGGTTTTTAGGGTCCCACTGGCCAAATTCGTCCCGGTGCGAAAAGAAACGTTCCTTTGAACGGGCTTTTTCTTCATCACGGCGGGCTCCGCCAATGGCAGCGTCAATTTTATGGTGTTCAATAGTATCCAGCAATGAAACTATCTGTAGTTCGTTACGGCTGGCATTAATTCCGCTTTCTTCCACCGCACGACCTTTATCAATAGCTTCCTGAACAGAGCCTACAATAAGTTGTACACCTAGCCTATCTACCAGTTTATCCCTGAACTCCATTGTTTCGGGAAAGTTATGCCCGGTATCTATGTGTATCAGAGGCATGGGGATTTTGGCAGGCCAGAATGCTTTTTGTGCTAAATGGGTTACCACAATTGAGTCTTTTCCGCCTGAGAATAATATGGCAGGACGATCAAACTGGGCCACAACTTCCCTGATCACATAGATGGCCTCTGATTCTAATTCCTGCAGATGAGTAAGATAATATTTGTGCATGTTCTACTATAAAACCCCGTAAATCCACCTAAATAGTAGTATTTACCGATTAAACTGCAATATTAACAATTTTGCGCGCATTATATTGCTATTCCCCGAAGATTTTTAAGCTGAAAATTAAGCGTATATATCAAGATGCTGCTGAAACAGTATTTACCATTTGTTCAATCACATCCGCATCGCTGGCCTGAAACCAGTGAAATTCTGCATCCCTGCGAAACCAGGTAAGTTGCCTCTTTGCAAAACGCCTGGTATTTTGCTTGATCATCTCAATTGCTTTTTCCAGGGTGATTTGGCCATCGATATAATCAAACAGTTCGGTGAAGCCTACTGTTTGAAGGGCGTTAAGCTGCCGGTAGGGAAGCAGGCCTTGTACCTCGGCCAATAAACCGTGTTGCATCATGATATCAACTCGCTGGTTAATGCGGTTATATAATACCTCACGCGGAAGATTGAGTGCTAATTTTACGATATGAAAAGGACGTTTATTTACCGTAGCCTGTCGGTATGATGAAATAGGTTTACCTGTACTTTCAAAAACTTCCAGCGCTCTGATGATGCGTTGTGGGTTATCCAGATCAACCTCGTCATAATAAACCGGGTCTGCCAGTTTTAGCTTTTGCTGCAGGTAGGTAATGCCTTTTTCTTCCAGTTCATGGTTTAGATTTTCGCGGATAACCGGATCGGCTTTAGGAACATCGTCAAAGCCCTCACATATGGCCTTAATATATAGGCCCGAGCCGCCGGCTAAAATAATATGATTGTGTACTTCAAAAAGCTCATCAAGTAAAGCAAGGCCCTGTTTTTCAAAATCGCCTACAGAAAAAGGCTCGGCTATGGAATGCGAATCGATAAAATAATGTTTTACTTCTGCTAATTCCTGGGTGTCGGGTTTAGCGGTACCAATGCTCATCTCCCTGAAAAACTGCCTGGAGTCGGCCGAAACCACAACCGTGTTGTAATGTTTGGCCAGTTCAATTGCTGCCGCTGTTTTACCTACGGCAGTAGGGCCGGCAACAACAATTAAAGTTTTGGTTTTGGGGATCATAGTTAATAGATCATGGATAATAGCCGAATTTTACCGGTACTATGTGCAAATTGTATTCTGCTATGAACCATCAGCTATGATCCATGAACTGCGAAGCAACTAATTAATAATCGTCGCTACCGCCGCGATGTGGTTTGTCGTCATCATCAAAACCTTCGTCGTCAGCAAATTCATTTCCAAATTCATCATCCTCTTCTTCCTCCTCGTCATGCTTTTCTTCAGGTAGTTCATCTGCTCCGGTATCTGTTACTTCAGAAAAATCTTCAGCATCTTCCGGGTTAAAAGCCATCTCGTTCAAAAAGTCGAAATCTTCACTTGTTGGCGGTAATACAGTTGGATTAAATACATTGCCGAATTGCTTAGGAGCTTCGCCAACTGATTTGATAACTGCCGGATAAGAGGTATTTGGATTTTCATCTAAAATGATCTTCATTAGTTCCACATGAAAATCAAACGGACGGTCAAAATTGAATGTATAGTAAAATTTTTGATGCGGATCATCTATAAAACTAAGCAGCTTTACTTTGTCCATTAACGATACCCCACGGTCAATTCTTTTTTGATTAGGCAGGTAAGTGATTTCCTCACCTTTGGTCCATTGGTCGTTACTGATATAAAAAGAAGATGAAAACTCGGGATTGTACCCGGTTGACTGATGTATTGCGCGGTGAAGATCCTCGAAGGTTTGATTTGATTTTACATCAATCTCTCTTACCACGTCATCATAATCTTCAAAAGTGATCCTGAACCTGTATAGTGCCATTGTTTTTGTAAATTTTGGGGACAAAAATAATCTTTTAATTCAATTTTGTGTCTGCCACAACTTTTAAGCCAATTTCTAAACCTTTGGCAATTGTAAAATTTAGGGCAGCTTCGCGGTTGTTGGGAATATCGCCTTCCAGTATGGCTTCACGTATCTGATTTTTGATAATTCCTACTTCGCGGCCTTCTTTTATACCAAAAAGCTGCATAATATCATTACCGGTAACAGGTGGCTGCCAATTTCTGATGCTGTCGCGCTCCTCAACGTCTTTTAATTTTTGTTGAACCAACTCAAAATTGTTACGATATTTTTTGATCTTATATTCGTTTTTGGTAGTTATGTCTGCTTTACACAACAGCATGAGTGCCTCAATGTCGTCACCAGCCTCAAAAAGCAACCTGCGTACTGCCGAATCGGTGACGATGGATTGCGAAAGTACAATTGGCCTTAAATGCAACTGAACCAGTTTTTGTACCTGCTTCATTTTTTCATTAAGCGGTAATTTTAGCTGGGCAAATATTTTAGGAACCATGCGGGCGCCGCGGTCTTCATGGCCATGAAATGTCCAGCCGTGGCCGGCTTCAAAGCGTTTGGTTGCCGGTTTGGCAATGTCATGCAATATGGCGGCCCAACGCAGCCACAGATCATTGGTGGTTTCGCAAATGTTATCCAGAACCTGCAGTGTGTGGTAAAAATTGTCTTTATGGCCTTTGCCGTCAATATAGTCAACCCCATATAAGTTGGCCATCTGCGGAAATATTTTATGCAGCAAGCCGGTATCGAACAAATAATTAAAGCCTATAGAAGGTACCGGCGAAAGGATGATCTTATTCAGTTCATCGCTAATGCGCTCCTGTGATATGATGCTGATGCGGTCGACATTGTTTTTGATGGCCTGTACAGCAATATCATCAATACGAAAGTTGAGCTGAGTAGCAAACCTGATAGCCCGCATCATGCGCAAGGGGTCATCAGAAAATGTTTCGGCCGGATTAAGCGGTGTTCTGATCAGTTTTTGTTCCAGATCGGCAATACCGCCGAAAGGATCAAGCAGATCGCCAAAGGTATCAGGGTGCAGTGATATGGCCAGCGCGTTGATGGTAAAGTCACGACGCTTTTGATCATCCTCCAGCGTGCCGTTCTCTACAATGGGCTTGCGCGAATCAAGCCGGTACGATTCTTTCCGGGCACCTACAAACTCTATTTCAAGGTCCTGATATTTTAATGATGCTGTACCAAAGTTTTTATACACAGCAAGCTTTACCTTCAGTTTGGCAGCTACAGCCTCGGCAAAGGTAATGCCGTTACCTATAATAACAATATCGATATCCTTTGACGGGCGTTTCAGAAAAATATCGCGCACAAAGCCCCCGATAGCATAAACCTGTAACTCATGCTGAGCTGCAAGTTTTGATATGATAGAGAATACGGGGTGCTGCAGGTGGGCTTTCATGTGGCTTGATAAAATTCTAAACGCTAAGTTCTAAATCTTAAAATAAGTTTTAAAACAAAGTGCAAAGGTAATGCTAAATTCCAAGCTCTAAATTCTAATGCAAAAAAATGAGCCTTAGCAGAGTTTTATGCACGTTTTCTGCGATACGATAGTCTAAAGACTATAAGCATAGTAGTTCAAAGTCAGAGAATCGAACAGCATTTTTTGGGCGTTGAGCTTTTAAATCCGAAATCGAAAATCCGAATTCCGAAATCAAAGCTATCTGCGCAAAAACTCAAATGTGCCATCGGGAGATAATTTCATGATGGTTGACGGATTTTTAATTTCCTTGCTGTGCTGGTCGATATCAACCACATAATCAACCCCATCAATAACTTCTTGGTCTATCTGCGAAAAATATTGCGGCGACGGTTTGCCGCTTATATTGGCCGAGGTTGATACCAGCGGCTTGCGCAGACGTTGTATCAACTGTTTGCAAAATTCGTTACCGGTTACGCGTATACCTATACTACCATCGGCAGCTATTAAAGCCGGCGAAATATTTTTGGCTCCGGGCATTACCAGGGTCAGCGGGTTTTCGGCATATTCAATCAAGTCATAGGCCAGTGGGTTCACTTCCCTAACATAGCTTTCCAGTTTGTTTTCGGTATCCAGCAAAATGATCATGCTTTTTGCCTCATCGCGTTGTTTAAGCCGATATATCTTTTGCACGGCTTCGGTATTGGTGGCATCGCAGCCAATGCCCCATATGGTATCGGTAGGGTACAGGATTATCCCGCCTTCCTGTAGTGTTTTAAGCGCTTTAGCAACTTCGTCTTTAAGCATGATTAATATATTGGCTTAATGCGTTTATAATTTGCAATTCATCCAGCAGTTCCATGCATTTAGGAACGCCGTAAAGCTTGCAGGTATTGCGTACACAGGGTTCGCAGGTTAGTTTACCATAACGTAGTATGGTTAAATTTTGTTTGTTATAAGGGGCCGTATTATACTCGTTACCTGCTCCAAATAAGGCAATGACGGGGGCACCTACGCTATTGGCCAAATGGGCCGGGCCCGAGTCGGTAGTTAACACGGCGGCACTTTGAGCCATCAGGTTGCATAAGCCTGGCAGGTCTGTTTTACCGGCATGGTTCTCCAATCTGTCGGAGTTTTCTGAGCCGATGATCAATTGGCTTACAAATACCGCTTCTTTTGGCGAGCCAATAAGGCAGAATACCGTATTATTAAAAGTGGCCGTGAGTTTATTAAGCAGCGCCCTGCCTTTATCTAAAGGCATGCGTCTTGATGAAGCCTCTGAATTAAAATTGATCAAAACCCGGTTATCTTGTTTGGGCACCGAGTTTTCTGCTTTTAAGGTTACCTGTTTATGGGTTATTGTTTTGCCGGTAAATTGTTCCAGGAGCGATACATACTCATCTGCACGGTGCAGGTTATGTGGTTTCTTGTATGAGTTGGTGAGTAAAAAGAAACCACCCTCTTTACCAAAGCCTATTCGCTTTTTGGCGGATGTGGCCCGGGCCATAACCAACGATGACAAGGATTGTGGCAGATTAAAAAACAGATCGTACCGTTGGGCGCGTAGGTTTTTACCAAAACGATAAACACCCGTTAATCCGCTATATTCTTGTTTGGAGAAAGGGTATACCTGATTAATACTTGGTATAAGCGGAGCAATATTACTCAGCTCTTTTTTGATGATCACATCAATTTGGGCATCAGGATAAAGCTGCTTTACCGCCGCGACGAAGGCTGTACTCATCACCACATCGCCAAGCCAGTTAGGCAGCCTTATCAGTATCTTCATATTTTACGTTTTACGTGATATGTTGTACGTAATACGTTATATACATTTACGGCGTATAACGTACAACGTCAAACGTAATACTTAAACAGCTACATTGTTTTCACGCAGAGCATCGTTCAGCGATGTTTTTTTATCGGTTGATTCTTTACGGGTTCCGATGATCAGGGCGCATGGTACCTGATAATCTCCGGCTGGGAATTTTTTGGTGTATGAACCAGGTATAACTACTGAACGGGCAGGTACACGGCCTTTATACTCAACCGGAGTTGAGCCGGTTACGTCAATAATTTTGGTTGATGCGGTTAAAACCACATTAGCTCCCAATACGGCTTCATGTTCAACATGTACACCTTCAACCACAATGGCACGTGAGCCAAGGAAACAGTTATCTTCAATAATAACCGGGGCAGCTTGTAATGGTTCAAGTACGCCACCAATACCAACACCGCCGCTTAAATGAACGTGCTTGCCAATTTGCGCACATGAACCTACGGTAGCCCAGGTATCAACCATAGTGCCTTCATCAACGTAGGCACCAATGTTTACATACGATGGCATCATGATAACCCCTTTTGCAAGGTAGGCGCCGTAACGGGCAATACCGTGAGGTACTACGCGTACGCCGGCTGCTTTATAGTCGGTTTTTAATTTCATTTTATCATGAAATACAAAAGGGCCAACTTTAATTTCTTCCATCTGGCGGGTTGGGAAGTATAATACTACTGCTTTTTTAATCCACTCGTTTACATGCCAGCGTGTGCCAATTGGGTCGGCAACACGTATCTCGCCTTTATCCAACCTTTCTATAACGGTTTCAATGGCAGTGGTATATTCGTTGTAGTTCAACAGATTCCTGTCTTCCCAGGCATCTTCAATCAGTTTTTTAAGATCTTGCATTGGTAAAATTAAACTTTTGGCAAATTAAAGGAATTTTAAGGAGAATTACTTTGCATATACAGCAAGTATGTGCAAGTTATATATGACAATATATCTGTTATTTGTCAAATCATAGGTCAGGATATGACTATCCTGCTTACGCTCTGCAAAATCATCCGGACTTTGATTCATTAAGTGAGGTATTTCTTCATTGAAAATTCATTAATATGCTTTATGAGCCTTAGCAGCCGAAATTTGAACTTTAGCGAGTAATATGCTAAGAATGTGTAATTTATCTTTACATCACACCTAATTCTCACATTTGTAACACTTATTTGATAACAATTATAGCGCACGATATGGAAAAATACAATTACTAAACTCCCAATGATCTACTTGTTGTTTTTAGGACTATAAGCCGGATCGTCAAGAAACTCGTAACACTCTTTTTAATAGTATGTTACCTGGTGATTAAGTATCATTTAATAACTCTCACTTTAATTATAATGAAGAACTTCACACAAGTACAAAACGAAAACGCCCAGTGGATGGTGGTTTACACCAGATCGCGCTGGGAAAAAAAGGTTGATGAGCAGCTGAAAACTCAAAACATTAACTCTTTTTGCCCAACCATTAAAACCAAACGCCGATGGGCCGACCGAATGAAAGTTGTTGAACTGCCTTTATTCAGTTCATACTTATTTGTAATGGCCGATTTGAAGGAGCAGCTTAGCGTTAGGCAAACTCCGGGCGTAGTAAACTTTGTTCAGCATTGCGGCAAAACCGCTTCAGTTAATAATGCTGAAATAGAACGCATAAAAACACTCATCAACAGCCATGACAGCATTGAAGCCGTAAGTATGCCCCGCATTAAAATAGGGGATACCATGAAAATAGAAAACGGTTTGATGCTGGATTGGCAGGGCGAAGTAATTAAGATAAACGGAAAATCAGTTGTACTGATGATGAAAGAGCTTAATTGCGCATTGGTAGTTGATACCGATAAAACCAGCATGAGTTTGGCTTAGAAAACATACTTAGAGATAATTATTTAATAACGGTTTAATAATTCCCCTATTAAAAAATATAATTATGGAAAATCATAATGGACATATCCTGGAAATGTTGATCAGAAAAAAAGGTTACAGCATTAGTGAAATAGCGCGTGTTACACATGTTAACCGCAGAACAGTATATAATTGGTTTAATCAAAAATATTTAAAAACAGAGATCATATACAGGATCGGCATGATCTTGAAGCACGATTTTTCTGTTGAATTTCCAAACCTGTTTACCAAAGAAGATTTTAAGGAAACAGGTACTTATAAAGAACCTGAAAGCAACGACCCTATATTTTGGGAATTGCCAACTCACCATGTATGGAAAGACAGGTATATATCACTTTTGGAACAGTATAATAAAATGTTGTTAACCTATTCAAAGATGGATCAGCATTTTAACGGTACCGCAATGGAAGGTGCCAAAGTTTAAAAAATAAAAGGCTCCGGATTAATACCCGGAGCCTTTTTACTTTGTGATAAGCTAAGGCTTATTGATTAAGCCATTGGTTTTTCCTTATATTCATCGCTGATATTCACGCGCAACCTTTTCATAGGGGCCAGTTCAGATTCGTAAACCTTTTTTAGTCCATCACCCATAGCTGTTTCCACATCCCTGATGTCGCGTACCAGGCGCTGCAAACCTTGCGGTTCTACAGAAGCGGCATGGTCAGATCCCCACATGGCTCTGTCAAGGGTAAAGTGACGCTCAACAAAGGTAGCACCCATAGTAACGGCTGCTACAGTAGTAGCTAAGCCGGTTTCGTGGCCGGAGTAACCAACCGGTATGCCCGGATACTTGGCTTCCAGTGTCTGGATCATTTTTAAATTCAGTTCCTGCGGAATGCATGGATAAGCTGAGGTAGAATGTGCTATGAACAACGGATAGTTTGGATCAAAGGCATATACATAATCCATAGTAGTTTCTATCTCTTTAATGGTCGACATACCGGTTGATAACATCAGTGGCTTGCCAGTTTCCAGAATGCGCTGTATCAAAGCAAAATCTGTTAATGAGGCCGATGCCAGTTTGTATAATACGGTATCAAACTGTTCCATAAAATCAACAGATGGTGCATCCCAGGCAGATACAAACCAATCAATTCCCAGTTTTTTGCAATACTGGTCAATAGTAGCATATTCGGCTATGCCAAATTCGGTTTTACGCTTATAGTCAATGTAGGAGATACGGCCCCAGGGGGTATCCCTCATAATTTCCCACTGATCTTTTGGGACGCAAATTTCCGGTGTTCTTTTCTGAAACTTTACCGCGTCGGCTTTGGCAGCTACCGCTTCGTCAATCAGTTTTTTCGCGGTTTCCAATGATCCGTTATGATTAATGCCGATCTCGGCTATGATATAGCTTGGATGGCCCTTACCAATTACACGTCCGTTATTTAAGGTAATGGTGCCGTTTTGACCATTCGAAGCAAACGTATTGTTTTTTGCATCAATAATGAATTCAGCAAACTCCCGGAAACAGCCTTCACCGCCTTTTAATGAGCATACCATATCGGCTATGTTTTTTATAGCGGGTAGCGCATCAGCGGGGCACGCGGTTAAGCCGGCCAGCTTCATCACCTCCAAATCATTATGATCATCACCTATGTAGGCAATTTGTTCTGGCTGTACATTCAAACGGTCACATAGCTCTTTAAAAACCGCTACCTTGTCTTTTGCTCCTAAATGTAATTCTACTATTTGCAGTTTCTCGGCCCTCTTTATTATTGAGGGTGAAAATTCACCTGTAATAATGCTTGTATCAACATCGGCATATTTACGCAGTCTTTCCACACCCATGCCATCGCGCATGTTGAATTTTTTAAGATCTTCGCCTTCATTGCTGTAATAAACTCCTGCATCTGTTAATACACCATCGCAATCGGTTATCAATAATTTAATTCCTGCTGCTTTTTGTTTTACGATTTCATTCATTTGATCTGTGAATTAAATTGCTGTTGTGTAAAGTGTTTTTTATTTAGGTTATGAATCAGCACCGCCTATCGGGCTCATTGTCTGGAGTTAAATGTAAGGTCGCAGCTTTTATATAACGAGAATTTTACGTTATCAAATTATTAACCACCTGTTGCAAGTATGTTTAGTTTATGCAAGGGATATTTATTAATGTTAAGGATTTCTTAATTTTGGCCTTATGCCCGAAAAAGAAAAACTCAGAATAGATAAATACCTGTGGGCCATAAGGCTTTTTAAAACCCGTACGCTGGCATCTGATGCCTGCAAAGCCGGCCGCGTAAAACTGGATGGTAAAAACATCAAAGCATCGCACGAGGTGAAGATTGGCGAAACCTACCAGGTAGCTAAAGGACCAGATCGTAAGGTGGTCATAGTAACAGGCTTGCTTGAAAACAGGGTTGATGCCAAAAAAGCGGTTGAGTTTTACCAGGATATAACGCCAGTTGAACAAACGCCCGCATTTAAGTCAATGTTTCACGCGCCAATCTTAAAACGCGACCGTGGCACCGGCAGGCCAACCAAACGCGACCGCCGCGAAATTGATGACCTGAAAGATGACTTTTTTGATAAAAACGAAGCAGAAGGCGAGGCGGAGTAGGCATAGTATTGTTATCCTAAGCAAGTTGCCAGGATAACAATATATATTATTAATAATCTGTTTTATTTTCGGTTGTTTCCCATAGCTTAAATGCAGAAAGGGCTTCTGTGCGGAGTAATTGTACAAAAGATAATTTTCGGCTATCCATTGTTCTATCTATCTCATCATAAATAAAATGATCGTCAAAGCCAATGGCGGCAGCATCGGCCTTGGTATTGGCATAATAAACCTTATCAATACGGGCCCAGTATATGGCTCCGAGGCACATAGGGCAGGGTTCGCAGCTGGTATAAATTTCGCAACCTGTAAGGTCATAGGTTCCTAATTCCTGGCAGGCCAGGCGTATCACAGAAACCTCGGCGTGCGCGGTTGGGTCATTGGTTGGTACTACCCGGTTAGCGCTGCGCGCTACGATCATGCCATCTTTAACAATTACAGCACCAAACGGGCCACCCATGCCCTGCTTTACATTGTATTCGGATAACTCAATAGCTATCCGCATAAATTTTTCGTGTGCTGTGTTTTCCATAATGCTCTAAATTAAAAAACCTCAACGATAGTTGAGGTTTTTGCATGTTAATATTTTATGATATTTATTAAAAACTATTTTGATATTATCTGCATATTATTTGAAGAGGAATCTATCTGTTTTTAACTACTTTTTGTCTTTAGCGTAAGCTTCGTTCAGGCGTTTAACTACATCAGCAGTAACATCCAGTGAAGCATCACCATATAATACGGTTGGGTTAGCTTTTGAATAGGTTAACACCAGTTTGTAGCCTTTTTCTTTAGCATAAGCTTTAGTAAAATCAGCAATTTTATCATACAGTTTAGTGTTTTCACCTGCCTGTGCGTTTTGAAACTCAGCGTTAGCATTTTGTGAGTAGCCTTGCAGTTCCTGTTGTTTGCGTTGTAAGCGTTGCTCAGTAGCCTGGCGCTGATCGGCAGGTAAAGTAGCGGCGTTTTTCTGATATTCAGCTACCTCACGCTGAAAAGCCTGACCTTTAGCCTGTAGGTCGCTTTGTGATGCTTTGCCTTTATCTTCCAGGCGTTTTGACATATCTTTAAAGTAATCGTATTTGTTTAATAAACTGTCAGAGTTTACGTAAACAATAGTTTCTTTGCTGTCACTTGGAACGCTGGTTGCAGAAGCAGGTTTGTCGGCAGTTTTATTTTGATTGCAGGCAGCAACGCTTCCGGCAATTAATATCCCTAATGTAAATTTTGTTAAAATTGAAGCCGTAGTTTTCATCTAATTAATTGATTTTTTTCGTTTAGTTTATGTTTGCCAGCGCATGATATTCATGATGCTGTTTTTGTTCGTTATTAAGCCTTTGTGTGCAATTATAGCGTTTTAGATATCAGTACACACAGATTTATCTTTATTAAGTAAAAATTTTGACAAAGATAATCTTTCGTTACAAGTATCCTAATCAGATGTGCAGATGTACCGGGATCATGGCTTAAAAAGCACTAATTGAGCTTTAGCTATTCGTGAACTCCTGTCTTTTAAGGCTTTCCACAACCCGATTTTTATCCACAACTATTCGTTAATCCGGGGTATTTTTCGTACTTTTGAAGGTTGTTGTATTAAATAAATATGAGCGAAGAAAATCAGGACAAGTCCAATTATTCAGCAGATAATATACAGGTATTAGAGGGTTTAGAGGCGGTACGTAAGCGTCCGTCCATGTATATTGGTGATACAGGCGTAAAAGGTTTGCACCATTTAGTATACGAAGTTGTCGATAACTCTATCGATGAGGCCCTTGCCGGTTACTGCGATACCATAAACGTTACTATTCATAAAGGAAATTCCATTACAGTTGTTGATAATGGCCGTGGAATACCTACCGGTATAAATACTAAGGAAGGTAAATCGGCTCTTGAAATTGTAATGACCGTTTTACACGCCGGTGGTAAATTTGATAAAGATACCTATAAAGTATCGGGAGGTTTGCACGGTGTGGGTGTAAGTTGCGTTAACGCCTTATCAACCCATGTTAAAACTGTGGTATACCGTGAAGGTAAAATTTTCACCCAGGAGTACGAACGCGGAAAACCTTTGTTTGATGTTAAGGAAATAGGTGTAACCGACCGTACAGGTACTACGCAAACCTTTCAGCCCGATCCGGAGATATTCCAGTTTACTACCGAGTACAAATACGAAACCCTTGCCGGCCGTTTACGCGAGCTTGCCTTTTTAAATAAAGGTATCCGCCTTACTTTAACTGATGAGCGTTTCCCGAATGAGGATGGCACCTTCCTGAGCGAAGAGTTTTATTCTGAAGGTGGTTTGCGGGAGTTTGTTAAGTTTTTAGATGGTACCCGTGCATCGATCATTCCTGAGCCAATTTATCTGGATGGCGTAAAGAACGGTATCCCGGTTGAGCTTGCTTTTCAATATAATGATACTTACTCTGAGAATGTTTTCTCTTATGTAAATAACATCAATACCATTGAGGGTGGTACGCACGTGTCGGGTTTCCGCAGGGGCTTGACCCGTACGCTAAAAGCTTATGCTGATAAATCTGGCTTGCTGAAAAACATGAAGGTGGAGATCACCGGTGATGACTTCCGAGAAGGCTTAACTGCAGTTGTTTCAGTAAAAGTACAGGAGCCTCAGTTTGAGGGCCAAACCAAAACCAAGTTAGGTAATAATGAGGTTATAGGCGCAGTAGATACAGCAGTAGGCGAGATTTTGGGTAACTTTTTGGAAGAAAACCCTAAGGAGGCTAAACTGATCGTAAACAAGGTAATACTTGCCGCTACAGCCCGTGCGGCTGCCCGTAAAGCCCGCGAACTGGTGCAGCGCAAGAGCGTAATGACAGGTTCTGGCTTACCAGGTAAACTATCTGATTGCGCTAATAATGATCCTGCTCTTTGTGAGCTTTTCCTTGTCGAAGGTGACTCGGCGGGTGGTACCGCCAAACAGGGCCGTAACCGCGAATACCAGGCTATTTTACCTTTACGAGGTAAAATCCTGAACGTGGAAAAGGCAATGGAGCACAAGATTTACGAAAACGAAGAGATCAAGAACATGTTTACCGGTTTGGGCGTTAGCCGAGGTACACCTGAAGATGATAAAGCGCTTAACTTAACCAAATTGCGTTACCACAAGATCATCATCATGACGGATGCGGACGTGGACGGATCGCACATTACCACACTGATTCTCACCTTCTTTTTCCGTTATATGAAGGAGCTGGTTGAAGCCGGTTATGTATATATCGCTTCGCCGCCGCTTTATCAAGTTAAAAAAGGTAAAGAATTTGAATATTGCTGGAATGATGTACAGCGCGATGCCGCTATACAGCGTTTAAAAGGCGCCGGTAAAGAAGATAGCGTGCACGTTCAACGTTATAAAGGTTTGGGCGAGATGAACGATACGCAGCTTTGGGAAACTACCATGAACCCGGAAACCCGTACACTGAAAAAAGCTACTATCGAAAACGCTGCCGATTGTGACCATACCTTCAGTATGTTAATGGGCGATGAAGTAGCACCGCGCCGCGAGTTTATTGAACGCAATGCTAAATACGCTAAGATTGATACATAAGCCTTAAGCCTTTTAATTTGTAATATATTAGAGCCGTTTTATAATAAATAAAACGGCTCTTTTTGTTATATCTATATTTTTTAAATACTTAAATATATTTTGATTGATTTATGATAAGTTAATATTATTTGTATGTATAATCATTTTTATACAATAAAATATCAATCATAAGCTTTGGTGTTTAAAATATTGGTTAGTAGGTATTTTTATATAAAAATATCTACTATGAAAAATAAAATAACCTTACTTACTGCTATGGTCATGCTTCTGTTTGCCTGTAAAAAAGAATCAGGGGTAAAAACAACTACAGACGCTAAAACGCCTAAAAAGAGCTACGCTGTAGGATTCAATGTTTCTGGCTTTACAGAAAGCAGTACCTCACTTTCAACAAATGCTGTAGCCACCAAAACTACGGCAGCACTTAAAGATCAAATTAAATTCCTGTACTACTATATATTTACGCAGGATGTGAATGGCGTTTATACAGAAGTGTCAAGAAGAGTGCAAAAATCTACTGATAGTAATTTTGGATCTATAAAAGATACGCTTGAAGCAGGGCACTATTCAGTTTATATAGTTGGTACCCAAGCCCCGGGACACTATGAATTTGAGTATAAAAGTTCAGCGCTGTATGAAGATCAGATTTTTTACTATGACGATAAATCTGTTTATGAAACTTTTTACAAAACTATGCCGCTTGATGTAAATGGTACATCAACACAGGCGGTAGAATTAAAACGCGTGGTGAGTGAACTTACTGTAAAAATCACAGACCCATTACCTGCTAACGCCAAAACACTCCGTTTAAGCTTTGAGGATTATTCAGGAGGGCTTGATCTTAATCAGGGCGTAGGCGAAGCGCACCCTCATTTTCAATGGGATCCATGGCCTACGGCTACAGTTTCTTTTCCAATAAAATCGACAGATATAGGTAAAAGCGGATTTACCGTTGATAGGTATCTGTGGCAATACGGATATCCAAATGTAATAATTGATTGTTTGGATGCTGCCGGTAAAGTTATCGCTACAAAGTCGCTTCCTAAAAACTATATTAATATATATGTCAGATTTTTAAACAATACGCATTATACTTATTCAGGTGCATTGTTTAATGATAATGTTACCAATTTTAATGTAACACTGGATGATAAATGGAATACCCCGGTAACCGGTACATTCAGCCTGGTGCCAGTAAAAAAGAACTAAGTTTTAATATGTGATTTTTTATAGGCCCCGCTTGTTTGAGCGGGGCTTTGTTAGTTTAAGCAGGTGCTTACCGTAATCAATTACAGCTTTGTATTTCATTAATATATCGCCGCCCAAAACGCCCAATACATGTGGGTGCCCCATCTGGCTGTAGGCTATGTTGATGGTGGAGAGGTCAAGAACGGCTACTTCAAAATCGGCAATAGCGGCATCGCCAATAAACATACCGCTGATGGTAGCCGTGAATGATTCCATACTATTGGTGCCCAGTCCGGTTGACAGGCGGTCGCTGGCCAGGATGCTGGTGGTTTCGTTGGCTTCAAAAAGGGTGGTACGGTCAAGTGCAGTTTTTGAAGCGCCGGTATCCAGCACCATGATGAAAGTTTTACCAAACAAGGTAACCTCAATAAGCGGATGAAAGCCATCGTCATGAAGGTCAATGATCTGGAGCGGGATGTACGTAGTCATCCGATAATTATAATAATTTTATTTAATATTTGATAAAGGTTTTTCCCGCGATTTAGCGAAGTAACTAACAGGATCAACGCTTACGAAGTTTTTAAAACTTCGTAAGTGTTTGATAGCTCATAGCATTAGAAAGGATAACCGATGGCCAGGTTAAATACAGCCCTGCGGAAGTTGAGGTTCCATTCCTGATCGCCTGCCTGTCTGAAAGGTGCCCTGAGCGGTACACCAAGGTCGGTACGTAACACCAGTACTGATAAATCGAAGCGTAAACCAAAGCCCGCGTCAATAGCCATATCTTTCAAAAAGCTTTTGGTGAAAACACCGCCGGGTTGCCCGCTATTGGAGTTTAATAACCAAATATTACCGGCATCAACAAATAACGCTCCGCGAACTATACTGAATAATTTAGGCCGGTACTCAATATTCGCCTCAACTTTAATGTCACCTGACTCATCCGGCAGAAAATCGCCCTTCCTGATTTTTGAAGTAGGATCGTATGATCCGGGACCGATGGAACGAGCTTGAAAACCCCGTAAACTGTTTGGTCCACCTATAAAAAATTGTTGACTGTAAGGTAAAAGGGTGGAGTTACCATAAGGTAATCCGACACCAACAATCAATCGGCTGGCAAAAGTGCTGTTTGGCCCAGTTTTATGAAAATATCTTATTTCATTCTCTAACTTTACATACTGGTTAAATATAGTTCCAAAAAGAGTCCGCACTTTACCCGCAGTTGTATCGGCGCCCCGTATTAAACCATATATGTTGTTAGACAAGCTTACCTTGCCGTTATAGTAAAAAGTATTAGTACGGTAATCTTCGGTAGTATTAGTAAACGTATAGCTATAACTTGGTCCCCAGGTAAATTGCTTATCAATAACGTGCTGCAAAGTAGGGTTGCCGCTGCTCGCTATACTATCTCTGTATAATTTAGATACCTGTTGAGGGTTAACAAAGGTAATGTTGATCAAATTCAATTCATGTGAACGGTGAACTGATTCTTTCCACTGGTAGCCGAACGACATATTAAAGCTGTTCAGGGTATATAACTTTTGGCGGTTAACCAATGTATACCCTAAAGTCAGGTTAGTATGCGGGATGTAGGCATTATCAGCCTTTGGATAAAACGGGCTGATAAACCGTGGCCACGACAAGGTAGTTTGAATACCTGCCTGGTAAACATTAAAGCCATTATTATCACCGCCAACCTGCACATCGGTACTACCAAACAGGGTAACCTTTAAAGCTTCGCCACCTTTAAAAGCATTACGGTTAAGCCAGTTCAGATTTACTTGTGTGCCCGTGTAATTTGCTGATGTGGTACGGCCAAGTACCTCTAACTGTAACGATTTCTTTTTGTAAGGTGTTAAAAAATAATATACATTGAGTTTTGACGAATCTGTTGATACATCCTCAAACCTGTTTTTTACAAATTTGTAAGGCCCCAGGTTCACAAACCGGTTTAAGGAGTTGTTATGATCTGTGCGGTTATAAACCTCGCCGGGGCGCATTAAAACGGTATTGGCAAAAATATAGTTGTTTACCGTTTTTCTTCTCTCCACCACATTGTACCAGCGGTAGTGCTGAGCTTTATCCAGCATTAATGATGTGTCACGCAGGGAATAATTAGGGTATACATATATATTATCAATGGTATAGATATTTTTTGACCTGCCTGCTATGTCGTTTTTAACAGCTACGAAAATATCTACCTGGTGGCCAGTAATGGTGCTATCCACACGCATGATCAGGCTTTCGGGCGAGAAATAATAAAAGCCTTCTTCTTTTAGCTTGGCATCAATACGTATACGCTCATTTTTAATTACGTCAAGGCTGTATTTATCTCCTGGTTTTAAAAAGGTTTGTGCCGATGTACCTGTTACAGCAGTATCAATACTTTCTTTCCCTGGCGGGAATATCACTTTCCTGATCTTATACCCAGGCCCGGTAACTGCGGTATATATAGCTTTTGCGGTCTTACTTTTTGCATTTTTGCTCACCGTATCGCCGGTTACCTGTGCCTGAAAATAGCTTTGGTTCTGTAATCGGTTTTTTAATATATTGCTGTTCTTGTCCAGGTCAACCGAGCTTACTAAAACCGGAGGTTCGCCAAATTTGGTGTTCAGCCAGTGTGCAAGTCCTTTTGTTTTTTTAGTACGTGTTTTATTATATATCCAAAGCTTAACCCTTAAACCCAGTATAGAGCCATTAGGCTTAGGGCGCAACAATGGTTGCAGCTCTTCGGTTAAGGCTTTTGCATCACTTTTTTTGAGATCCTTATCCTGAACTTTTACTTCGCCACCTGTATATAATTTTTGACCAGGAGCCAAATACTTAGTAGTACTACAGGCACTAAGTAAAACTGATAATATGAATATATAGCTTAAATTTTTGGTCATACAATTAGTTTGAAGTGGTAGTTTGTTTCTTTTGCTCAGGCTGTTGCTGTTCTTCGGTTTTTGCAGCGTCATTAGCTTTCTGATCTGCATCATCTGCTGCTTTTTTCTTTTCTTTTTCCTGTTCCAGGTATTTGCGGCGCATTTGGCGTTCTTGCGGCGAACGCTTGCGGAATATTTCCCGGAAACGGTTATAATCTACCGTGAGGGTAAATCCTAAACCGGTTTCAATAATTTGTCCCTGTATAACTATAAATTCATCACGGCGGTAGGCACGCAATGCATAACGGCCGTCTTTACTCAGTTTATAATTTACAGATACGTCGCCGGCAATATTAGCAGCTTTTTGACCTTGCTGGTTGCCCTCCAGGTTAAAGTTGTTGCCAACGGTTACGGTAAGCCTATCATTTAGGAAACGCTTGGATAGGCCAACGTTCAGATCCGTTCGGTTGGTGGCCGTCCCTGATGAGTAATCCTCACCTGAGGTTAAACCAAAGTTAAGATCGACACCCTCTATCAGGTTGCCGGCCAGCCTGTTCAATTGGTCTGAAAGAAGGCTGCTCACACTATTACGAACCAGGCCTTCGGCAGTAGTATTGGCTCCCTGGCTTTGTAGCGGATTATCCCCAATAAAATGTCCAAGTACCAATACGCCCAATACCTGTTTATTCATTTCGTTAGGATCCTGACGTACCTGGGCTAAGCGGGTATTTACGCTATTGACAACGTCGCTTGATACAGTATAGTTACTATCGGGTAATGTAATATCAAAACTAATATCTGGGGTAAGTAGCTGATTTTTAAGTTTTAGATTTACATTAAAAGGCAGTTTTTGCTTGTACATGGTGGATGTAGTTGCATCTGTTGATTGATTTTCGACCAGATCAATAGGGGGTACATTGGCTACATAAATAGCCGTAAGGTCAATATTGGCGCTGGTTGGGTCGCCTGTCCAAACTATGCTGCTGCCCTGTTTAAAGTTGAACTTGCGTTTTACGGTAGCGTATGATAATTCATACGAACCGGAATTGACCACATAAGTTCCGGTAAGGTTGGTTTTACCGCTTGGGTCAATGCCACCGTTCAGGTTGGCTTCGCCCTTTAAATGCACCACATCACCGTTGCTTTCATCTATCACAATGGTAAAGGCCGCGTTTTTATTTACAGTGATGGTAGCCGATACATCAAGCCCGGTAACATCAGATTTTTTAAGTGAATCGAGTTGTTTGGCCAATAAAATAGAATCGAGCTTTGGCGCGTTCTGATCAATGAACTCAACTACGCCCTTTCGATCTTCCACACTTGGATCGGTGGTCGGAAGTACTATGGTCATGTCGGTTTTTTCGTTAACGGTGAGGTTGGCATCAACCACCGGTTTGGCCATATTGCCCCGTATTTTTACTCGGGTATCAATAAACAGCTTGCCGTAATACAGCTTATTATCGGCCTGGGTAGAGTTCATGGCCCGGAAATTACGGGCATTAATATCGAGCCCAAAGGCAAAGTCGGTATAGGTTTTAGTATAAATGCTGCCGCTGATCACTGCTTTATTGTTGGTAGAATCAACCAGTGTAAAATCATTAAAACGGATACCTTCGTCGTTAAAGGTAATGCTCTCCTGCGGCATACGGAAGTAGGAGTTGAGCATGACCACGTTAAAGCCAACCTTATTAAAGTTGATATCGCCCCGTACAGCCGGCGCTGTAGTGGTACCTGCTATTTTGAGTTGCCCGGTAATATTACCTGTGGAATTGCGCAGGCTGCCAAAGCTAAAGCCTTCAATGCTCTTCATGCTCAGGTTTACAATGTTCAGGTTCATGTCAAACCTGCTTTCGGGGCTGGTGTAGTATACGCCGGTCAGATCAACCTGGTTACCTTTACCCGTAATGCTCATATTGGCAGCATAGGCATTATCTGTTTGGTTATTAACCTTCAGGGCGATGTTACCTACTGTATCTTCTTTAAAATTAAAATCTTTCACATCAATGGCCGCAGTAAACAAAGGCGATTTTTGCAGGTTGCTGATCTCGGCCTTGCCATCAATCGTTCCACCCACCAGCAGTGAATCCTGTTTGGCTATTTTGGTAAGTGCTTCAATCCGGAAATTGTTAAAATTAACCGTGATAGGAGCATTAAACTCTTGCGGGTTACTATTAACGCTAAGCACCTGGTTGGTATTAGTGATGGTAAAGTTATGCGCCAGTATACCTTTAGGGCCATATTGCAAATAGTTGTCTGCATTAACGGCCCAGGGCAGGTAATCAAGCAGCAAACCATCCTGTGCAAAGCTGAACTGGTATTGGTTTGGCATTACACTAAATATACCTGCAACACGATACCTGTCTTTTTTGGCCGCATCACGCACCTGCAGGGCAACGTTAAGTTTGTTATCCTGAGCCTTGCCCGATATGCTGGTATACAGCAACTCCAACGATGAGCCGACCCTGATCTTATCTACATCAAAACTATAATTTAAGGCATTGTTACCGGTATTGATATTCAATTTGGCATTATCAACGGTGTTGGTTCCATATACTACCTTCGGCATAGATCCTTTTACTATCAATTCGCCTGATTCACTATTAAAACTACCGTTTAACAATACCGGATCAAGCTGTTTCAGGTCGGGCGCAAACTGGGTAAGCAGCGGTGTTTTTACCAG
>NZ_JBCECK010000086.1:0-22427 GCF_039207105.1 Mucilaginibacter sp. | reverse complement strand
CATAGGTAGATGTAGGGCCGAAACACTGCGAGAGAGTTTCGGCCTTTTTTTGTCTAAAAAATTCCTGGCCGCCCAGTTTACAGCAATTGTAATTCAAATCACCGGGTTCTAAAATATTCCCCAACCATCGGGAAGTATTTCCACAAATAATTGACTTTTAGTTCATAAAATTATCCTTTAATACACATTTTGCCTTAGTTTATCAATTGGCACTGCATTTGAATTAAACTTATTACCCTTCTCAAAGGGTTGTTTTTCATAGGTAGATGTAGGGCCGAAACACTGCGAGAGGGTTTCGGCCTTTTTTTGTCTAAAAATTCTGTTATTCAATTCAAGATCTCACCCTTCTCATTTTCCATTCCTGGCTATTAAAATTAACCAATACTATAATACTCTTATTTGGAGTGAGTTAATTTTCTTTATTGTAAATCCGGCGGGTTTTATTGGGCGTATATCAAACTATAAACAAAACCATTAAAACTCTAAAATCAATTTATTTATGAAAACAGAACCAGAAGAAAGCCTATTGCAGGCAAATATGGCCCGGAGGTCATTTTTGCGTTATGCAGGTGTTGGCATTGCATCTGCGGGCTTATTAGCTACCGCGGCTTGCAAAAAGGATCATAATACACCCACCCCTCCGGCAAACGGGATAGACCTTGGCGCTAAGGACGATTTTGCTATTTTAAACTATGCCTACGCTTTAGAGCAGTTAGAGGCAGCGTTTTATCTGCAAGTAGCAGCTACACCATACAGCGGCATTTCAGCTGCAGAAACAGCGTTGTTAACAGATATCCGCGATCATGAAGTTTTACACCGCGAATTTTTTAAAGCAGCCTTAGGAGTAAAAGCCATTAAAGACCTGACCCCTGATTTTTCCTCTATTGATTTTAGCAGCCGTGATAAGGTTTTGGCAGCCGCCAAAGCATTTGAAGATACCGGTGTTACAGCCTATGACGGCGCGGGCTATTTAATCGCAGATGCTAAATACCTGCTTATAGCCGGTAAAATTGTTTCTGTAGAGGCGCGGCACGCGGCATTGATCAGCAACCTGATCCTTCCTGGTTCGTTTGCTGCATCTGATGTAAATGATCCGGCTACAAGTTTAAATAAATCAGCCACTATCCCCGAGGTTTTGAAGATAGCCAATATGTTCTTAAAAACTAAAGTTAGTGCAGTAAATTACGGTTACACAGCATCTTAAACCCATTGTCATGAATTTATTTAACATCATAGAAGAAATAGAAAACATTGATCCGGAAGTTTACGGTAGGCTGAGCCAGCGCCGTGATGTGATCAAAAACATAACCAGTTTCGGTTCAAAAGTAGCCATTGCTGCTTTACCATTCGCTGTAGGTACTATGTTTAAAAAAGCATATGCGCAAAGCACAACCGCACCATCTGTTGTTGATGTATTAAACTACGCGCTTACTTTAGAGTACCTTGAATCGGCCTTTTACAATGCAGGTAAGGCCAAAGGAACCGCTTTAATACCGGCCGATGCCGCGTCTAAATATTTTAACCAGGTAACAACCGATGAAAATAACCACGTTACCTTTTTAACCGCTGTAATTAAGCAGTTGGGCGGTACACCGGTGGCTTCTCCAAAGTTTGATTTAACCGGTGGCGGGGGCAATAACAGCGGCCCCTTTGCCGATGTTTTAACCAATTACACTACGTTTTTGGCAGTTGCTCAGGTATTTGAAGATACCGGCGTACGTGCATACAAGGGGCAGGCAGGCTTCCTGTTAAACAACCAGGTTGTATTAACGGCAGCATTATCTATACATGCTGTTGAGGCACGCCACGCTTCGGCTATTCGCCAAATACGCGGGCAAACGCCGTGGATCACCAGTACTGCGAGCTTGGGTAATGATACCAAAATATCTCTGGTAGACGGCAACTACGATGGCGAACAAAATGTAAACCAGGGCGGTGTTGATGTTACCACACTAAAAAGCGCGACCGGCAGCACCACTTCGGTTGCAGTAGCTACCGCCGCTTTTGATGAAGCATTAAGCAGCGACCAGGTATTGAAATTATTATCAGGAACATTCATCGTGAAATAATAGATATTAATACATTCTGATTAAAAGCCTGCTTATTTAAAATGAGCAGGCTTTTTTATGTACTGAGCGATAATCTCCAGCAATAAAATTTCCCTTCTCGACAAAAAACTACACCATTATTAAACGTTACCCTCATTTATTAACCTGTGCGATAAAATTAATATCATATTCTACAACATATTCTCATCTTATTAAAATAAGAGTTTATTATTGCATAATTAATTTTAATTGTTACCCGTTGTTCATTTTGTTCGTATACGGTTTAAGAAGCGACGAAACCATCACCGGATACTTTGTTTCTTTAATTTAGTAATTTCAAATAACAACATATTTTTAAGTTTATCTTATGATATTTTCATTCATCTACAAAATACATTGAAAGTTTCATATTCCACTCCCCCTATGAAAACATACCCTAAAGAAAGTACTCCCCCAATAAACACCTCCAGAAGACGGTTTTTGCGTCGCGCAGGTGTTAGTGCAGCGTCGGTAGGCCTGCTTGCCACCGCGGCTTGCCATAAAGGCGAACAGATTCGTGTTAAGCCTAATAAAATTGATATAGGCAAAGGTGATATGTCTGTTTTAAACTATGCCTACGCGTTAGAGCAATTAGAAGCCGGTTTTTATACCCAGCTAATACAAACACCTTACTCAGACATTACTGCCGATGAGCTGGCACTTTTTACAAGCATCCGCGATCATGAAATATTACACCGCGAATTTTTCAAAGCCGCACTTGGCGCCAATGCTATCCCTACATTAGTCACAGACTTTACAACTATTAACTTTAGCGACAAAATCAGTGTGCTTAACGCGGCTAAGAATTTCGAAGACATTGGTGTTTTGGCATATGTGGGTGTTAGCAACCAGATACAAAATAAAGATTATCTGACCATAACCGGCAAAATAGCTTCGGTTGAGGCAAGGCACGCGGCCTTACTCAGTAACATGATAACCCCAGGCTCTTTTTCAGGCACCGATCAGGTTGATGACATCGGCCTGAATAAGTTTTTGTCTATATCTGATGTACTATACCGCACCAATGGTTTTCTGAAAACTAAAGTAAGTGCTATATATTATGATTATCAGGTTTAACCCCCACACCTATGAATTTATTTAACATCATAAACGAGATTGAAAAAATTGACCCGGAATTTAATGATAGGCTAAACCCACGCCGGGCCGCAATTAAAAATATAACCCGCTTTGGCTCAAAAGTAACCTTAGCAGCCATGCCCTTCGCATTAGGCACCATGCTCAAAAGGGCTTATGCTGCAGATACCGCGGCACCTGGTGTAATTGATGTTTTAAATTTCGCACTTACCCTGGAGTATCTCGAGTCGTCATTTTACAACCTGGCTACCGGGAACACAACAATAATCCCGGCCGATACCTTGCCTTACTTTATTACCATACGTGATGACGAAAACAGGCATGTATCATTTTTACAATCGGCTATAAGCACACTTGGTGGCACACCCATAACATCGCCAAACTTTGATTTTTCGGGAGGCAGTGGTTCAATGACCGGTCCATTTACTGATGTTTTTACCAATTATGATACTTTTTTAAAGCTTGCTCTAACCTTTGAAGATACCGGCGTTCGGGCATATAATGGCCAGGCATCAAACCTTATTAATAATAAGGATATATTAACATATGTATTAGCAATACATGCGGTTGAGGCACGGCATGCGTCGGCCATACGCCAGATATTCAAAATTTCGCCCTGGATAACCAGTACCGCCACACTGGGTAACGATACAGGTATCAGCTTTGCCGATGCTAATTATCAGGGCGAAGAAAACGTGTTACAAAAAGGGATAGATGTTACCAAATTGCCGGCCTTATCAGGTAGTACCACAAGTATAGGTACAGCAACCGCCGCATTTGATGAACCGCTAACTATGAACCAGGTACAAAACCTGATCAAAATATTTATTGCGCCTTGAGTATACGCTAACTAAATAATGATAAACACTGTATAATTAAAGCTATACAGTGTTTATCTATTTATTTAAAGCCTGCACACCGAATTTTATCAGGTCATTCGATTTAATAAAACCCATTGTTCCGTAAACAGGTTTCCCTTTTGGGGTAAAAACTATCAGGGTGGGGTACGCTTGTATACCCCATTGAGCGGCAAGTTCAGGACCTTGTCCTTTTTCCATATCCAAGGCTACATTAATAAAATTGCTGTTATAAAACTCGGCCACCTTATTATTTTTAAAAGTAGTGGCTTTAAGCAGCTTACACGGTCCGCACCAGCTGGCATAGGCATCAACAAAAATATATTTGTTTTGGGCTGCTGCCTGTTTCAGCGCTTCGCTCCAAGAATTTTCAATAAAAATAATTTCAGATGCCGCTTTGCTTTTAGCCTGCTGAGCTTTACTATCAAAAGAAAATGCCATAAAGCACATGGTTATAAAAGCAACGATTAATGTGGTAAATGATTGTTTCATGATGATATCGGCTTCGTATATGCCCCTAAAAATAGCACATACAAACTAACTATGTTTATATGTGCTATAATAAATACTATATAATCACATGTGAGATACTTATGGCCTCACCCGGTGCCCACCACCACCTTGTTGTTCTTGTTGCTGGCGTTGAGCTTCCTGCTGTTGACGCTGAGCCTGTTGCTGCTGACGTTGTGCTTCCTGCTGTTGCTGACGCTGAGCATTCTGCTGCTGACGTTGCGCCTCCTGCTGTTGCTGGCGCTGAGCCTGTTGCTGCTGACGTTGTGCTTCCTGCTGTTGCTGGCGCTGAGCATTTTGTTGTTGACGTTGCGCTTCCTGCTGTTGCTGGCGCTGAATATTCTGTTGTTGGCGTTGTGCTTCCTGCTCTTGCTGACGCTGAGCGTTTTGCTGTTGACGCTGTGCCTCCTGCTGTTGCTGGCGCTGAGCGTTTTGCTGTTGACGTTGCGCTTCCTCCTGTTGCTGACGCTGAGCATTTTGCTGCTGACGCTGCGCCTCTTGCTGTTGCTGGCGCTGAGCATTTTGCTGTTGACGCTGCGCTTCTTGTTGCTGTTGGCGCTGAGCATCGTTTCCTTGACGTCGTGCTCCTCCCTGCCCTTGATTTTGCTGCTGACGCTGCGCCTCTTGCTGTTGACGCTGAACTTCCAATTGCTGCTGTTGACGTTGGGTACTCTGACGCTGTGCATCTTGTTGCTGGCGTTGTACATCCTGCCCCCTGTTGGGTTGACTAACCCGCTGTCCGCTACCTGTATTTGGTTGTGCCGGTTGTTGGTTAGCCGGCTGTCCCGGCCTTGCCGCACGGTTATGGTTATTAATACTTACCAGTCTATTGTTATCGCTTTTAGCCACTTCTGCCAATCGGGCAGTATTGCTGCGGTTAACGGTTGCCTGACCTCCAACGCGGTGGGCGATTCCGTTATTAGGATTTTCTTTACGATACTCGGCCGCGTTTACTACCCGAGCAGGCTTTGCATCAGGGCTTCTCCTGATCTCGGGGCGGTAAATATTCAACCGGTTATTACTGATACTCGGCCTTGTGGCAACCCTGGTGCCATAACCAACCTTATAAACAGGTACATTTTGCCTGGTTACCCGTCTGATCTCGGTAATACGGGGGCCGGCTATGTAAGTACGTTTATTGTAAACGTAAGTATTGTTAATGATGGTAGTACGGTTTATAATATTAACCACCCTGGTGTGCGGTACGTAATAATTATAAATGTTAGGGCTGTTAATATATGCCTGCGGAGCGCACACCCAGTAATAATCGGGCACATGGTAGCTATTACCGAATGATAAATTGATGCTTATACCCGGTGATAACGGAGCCCAGCCATAGTAACCACCGCCACTTCGCCAGCTTACCCATGCCGGAGCCCATTCATGCCCCGGTATCCATTCCCAGCCATAATAATCATCATAGCGCCAGCGGCCGTAATGAAAAGTAGCCCATCCCCAGGGATAATCGGAAACCCAGGTATTACCATAATCTGTTACCACCCAGTGGCCATTGGTAGCATAGGGCCTGAATCCGTCTTCGGCATCAGGTATCCAAACATTGCCGTAAGTTGGGTCATCAACCCATGTACCGTAGGGGTCAAGTTCGTCATAAAACTCCTGGTCAGACACATATTCCCCCTCGTCTTGTGCCCTTACTTTATTTGGAGCGGCCAGCACTATCAAAAATGCTATTAAACTTAAACCGCATATTTTTTTTACTAAACTCATTTTTGTCAGGATTAAAATGACTGGTATACTAACTGTTTACAAGTATGACCAATTATTTCATAAAACGTTTAAAGTAACAAACGTTTTAACACACAACAATGTTCAACTTATGCAGTTTCACTTACAGTTTTTTTATTTATACCTTGCATATGCTATCCCAAAAATTGAATAGTTTTACGTTACATTATCTACATTACTACTATGAGTACAGTAAATATTCCAAGGCTTGACCTCGACAATTATATTAATGGCAGCGCTGCCGATCGTAAACAGTTTTCAGACGATATTGGCAAAGCGTTCAATGAAACCGGCTTTGTTACCATTACTAATCATGGCCTGAGCAAACAACTGATAGATGAGCTTTATGAGCAGGTAAAGGCACTATTTGCCCTTCCTGAGGCCGCCAAGCAAAAGTATGAGATACCCGGCCTGGCAGGCCAGCGCGGTTATACCGGCAAAAGCAAAGAAACCGCCAAAGGCTTTAAAACGCCAGACTTGAAAGAGTTTTGGCAAATAGGCCAAACCGTAACCGATGGTTCGCCCTTAAAAGAGTTGTACCCGGATAATATTGTGGTTGACGAATTGCCTGCTTTTAATACCACCACCCGCGAGATCTATAAAAAACTGGAAAACGCCGGAACTCATTTGCTGCGGGCTATTGCCGTTTATTTAAATTTAGACGAGAATTACTTTGACAACAAAGTGCACAATGGCAATTCAATATTGCGCACTTTGCATTATTTCCCGATCCTTGATCCTGATTCAGTACCTGCCGACGCGGTGCGTGCCGGCGCACATGAGGATATCAACCTGATCACCCTGCTGATTGGAGCCAGCGCCGATGGTCTGGAAGTGCTTACCCGCGAAGGCTCATGGTATCCGGTTAAGGCTCATGGCGAAGACCTGGTGGTTAACGTTGGCGATATGCTGCAGCGATTAACCAACAATAAACTGAAATCAACCACGCACAGGGTTGTAAATCCGCCGCGCGACCAGATGAAAAATTCCCGCTATTCGGTACCTTTCTTTTTACATCCGGTGTCAGATATGGACCTTTCAAGCCTGGAAACCTGTGTTAATGCGGAACACCCTAAAGTATACCCCGACATTACCGCCGGCGAATACCTTGACGAGCGCTTAAGAGAGATCGGCTTAAAAATGTAAGCTTATCTTCGCACCATAAAACAAAAGGCTTTATTACTGGGGTAATAAAGCCTTTTGTTTTACTGTATTCTAAATCTATTTCTTAGCTGTTTCAGCAGCAGCTACTTTACCCTCAACATGTAAAGATATAACGCTTGCATGCGGCATACTCAAAGTGGTGCCGGGTTTAACATTCAAATAGTATTTCAAATAAGTTTCCATGATCTGTTTTGAAAGGCGGATATAAGATTGCTTATAATCCTCCTCGGTAAAACCGATAAGCGGCTTCACATAGTGCATCTGCCCTTTATCGTCCACACAAACAGAAAACGAATAGTAAAACTCTTTATAAGCCTTATTAATGGTGATATCAAAGGTTGGGCCTAAATAATCATCGGCCGTATCAAAATTATTGAGCTCATTAGGTACCGTTCTTTCCTGATTTACGCTTACCTGGGGGCTCCTGCTTTGAAAGGTAACTACCTGCCGGGCGGCAAAAGCTTTGGTTATATCCTTATTGGCTTTTGCAACTATTCCTTTTACAAATAGGGTATCCCTGCGGCTGGGCCGACGGAGGATGCCAGTATCTGAATGCAGTACATTTTTGATATAGTCATCAGCATAAAAGGTCATGTATACTTTTGAACCGTTAACTTCTATCGAATCATTCTTGGCCTTTAGTATTTCCAGTATCAGGCTGTCTTTATTCATCTTTTTTACCTTGAGCCAGGCCCGCGCGGCATTAAAAATAGAATCGCTGCCACGGGTGAGCGGAAAGTTCAGGAAACGCTTTTTGATGGGGCTGTAAACACTCGCCGAATCATCAGACACAAAGTTTATTTGCCACTGCGGTTCAAGCTGGTAGCCGTATTCATTAATGGCCAGGCCATTTCTCTGTAGCCGCTGCACCTCAGTATAACCAATTCCCTGTATCGATTTAAAGGATATAAGCTCTTTGTTATGTTTATTACTGTTTGAGCTTGCGCTGTTGCAGCTTGTATAAATGATAGTAATTACGCCCAGTAGTATGAATATAGACGCTTTTATTGTTTTTCGGATCGTTGTAAACATTGCGGTTTAAAGATATACATTTCAACAAACTCATATAAATAGATTTAATTATACAATGTTTGATATCACATAAACTTTACAGTGTTGATATTTGAAAACCAGGCAGAAGATTATTCGGAATAATAAAAGGCAAAAGTGACAATTTTACTTTTTCATCTCTTCCTGAATAGCCCTTAAAAATTCATTGGCATGTTGTGAGCCGATGATGTAGAGCAAGCCGTCGCGGTCGGTAAGGTGAATGGCATCATTACCGGCAGCATAAAAGCGTATGGTGCCTTTGGTATGCAGGTTATAAACCGGATTGTTGAACAGGTAGCGGCTGTATATTCCCTTTTCAACTTTGACAATGCTGTTCAGGTCTATTTTTACCAGGCGGGCAGTCCACAAGCCATTAAGCAGGATACTTTTGTTTTGAACGCGGGTACCAAAATGCAGCAGGAACCCCATGATAATGGATATGATGATAATAGCAAAACCAACAACAATCAGCAAGTCGCCGTTTCGTTCACGTTCGTCGGTAAAAAAATAGGCTGCAAAACAAAACATAGCCAAAACAAGGCGTATGGTGATAGGTATAAACTCCCGGCCCAGGTACTGTTTTTCTACAAAAATTGCTTTATCGCTCATTTTAATTTATACAATTCGAAGATAGTAACTTTTTTAGTGTTATCACTTACTTTATACCTTTCGTCGGGCCGGTAACCGCCCACCCATATCACATCGCCATTACCATTGATTAGCAAAGGAACTTCATTTTTTTGATGCAGCGCAATTTTTTGGTTAATAAAAAAATCGCTCAGTTTTTTGCTGCCCTTCATTCCCAGCGGGTAAAAATAGTCGCCTTCTTCCCAAGGTCTCATTTGTAAGGGGAACACCAGCAAAGCCGAATCAACCGATACGGCCAGCGGGTTATCTTTGATGATCAGCGGACTATCATCATGCAAAACATTCAGCTTAAAATTACCGTAATGCAATTCATGATCCTGCTCACTAATCAATACCGGCTGAACTTCTACATCTGTTTTTTTCTGTAGCACCAGCCGATCGCGGTCAAGCACCAGCAAGTACCCGGCCGATTCAAATACCCTGCCCGGATGCTTATCCAACGCCGATAGCACATCATCAATAGTGGTTTCATTAAAACCATATTCCTGTAACAACTTAAACAGCAATAAGCGGGCAGGGTTTAATTGCTTTACATCCTCAATTAATAAATACCGGCTATCAGCATCCGTTTTTAACATGGTTTGTTGTAACTGATGCACCTGATTTTCCAGTAGTATCTCCAGATCCCGAAAATGCTTCAGGTTATTTTCAAATGTTTTCTCTAAACTGGGGTTCAGCTCCTTTAACTTCGGGATCACCTCCAGCCGTATTTTGTTGCGGGCATATTTTGCCGAGGCGTTGGAGCTGTCTTCTACATAACCAAGTTTATTGGCAGCAACTATCCCTGCTATTTCATCGCGATTTAAAAATAGCAGTGGGCGTACCAATGTCCCGTTTTGGGGTAAAATACCGTGCAGGCCTGCAATGCCTGTGCCTCGGGTAAGGTTCAACAATATTGTTTCAATTGTATCGTTTTGGTGATGCGCAAGTGCAATAACCTGGTAATCTGTTTGCTGGCAAACAGTATCAAACCATTGGTAGCGCAGTTCGCGTGCGGCCATCTGGATAGATATTTTATTTTCGGCCGCGTAATTCCCGGTATCAAAATTGATAGTATGAAAAGGTACACAAAGCTGATTGGCCAGGTTATTGCAAAACTCTTGGTCGCGCAGGGCTTCGGGGCCGCGCAGCTGGAAATTACAATGGGCAATGCCAAAGTTAAAGCCTGCGGCTTTTAATAAATGGGTCATTAAAACAGAATCAATGCCTCCGCTTACCGCAGCTAAAATTTTGCTGTGGCGTGTAAACAACGTATTTTGTTCAATAAAATCAACAAATTGTTTAAGTGGTAGCATTCATCAAAATTATTAATTTAATAACCCCAACAAAAAACTAATTTTGCCGGCGTGAGGAAATATGTTTTAAGCGTTTTACTATTGATGATTGTGGGCACTGTTATGGCCCAAAAGCAAAAAAAGAAATCGATAGTAAATTTAATACAGTCGGAAAGCAGCACATTAAACACCATTAACGGCCGCACTGTTGTTAAGGTTTATAAAGGTGTTTTTAAACAGGATTTTTCGATACTACGCTCAGACAGCGCTTACTTTTATCCTAAGGAAAATGCCTTTGATGCTTTCCGCAATGTGAACATTAACCAGGGCGATACCCTTAATATTTATTCAGATAAGCTCAACTACAATGGTAATACCAAAATAGCCATCCTGACCGATAACGTTAAAATGATTGACCGGGATGCCACCCTCACTACCAACCATCTTACTTATAACACCGCTACACGCATAGGAACTTATACCGATGGCGGCAAACTGATCAATAAAGACAATGTGCTTACCAGCAAAAACGGCTATTATTTTGCAAACTCGCGCGATTCTTATTTTCGGTACGATGTGGTATTGAACACCACCGACGCTATTATAAAGAACGATACCCTGCGGTACAACACCGGCACCCGCATAGCTTATTTTTACGGCCCATCCAATATTTACGGCAAAAAGGATAAAGATACGCTTTATACCGAAAATGGTTTATATAACACCATTACCGAGCAAGCCTTTTTTGGCAAGCATAACCTGTATAAACAAGGCACCAAATCATTAAAAGGCGATAGTTTATTTTACGACCGTTTAAAAGGTTATGGCCGCGCGGTTAAAAACATCACCTTTAATGATAATGAACAAAAAATAACACTAAAAGGCGATCTGGGTACTTATTACCGGGCCGATGAGCGTACCGTTGTTACCGAATACGCTTACATGATCATGGTTACCGAGCAAAAGGATAGTACCCAAACAGATTCGGGCGCTACCAAAATACCGCCAACTGTTCAGGCTAAACAACAGGGTAGAGTAATACCTGGCGCGCCAAACCTCACCAACATGGCTAAAATAGCTCAGGATATTAAGCCTAAGGGAATTATTTCTAAAACAGACTCAGCCGGCGTAGATTCGATAGCGCGCGAACTTATCAAACAAAACAAAAATTTGAAGCCAGCTGAGGCGCTGCAAAAAGCTACTGAACTATCAAACTTAGCTACGAGTATTCAAGCAAAGGGCGGGGTAATAGATAAGGCCGATTCCGTTAAAATTGATTCGATAGCCAAAAAAGCGGGTATTCAAACCAAAAATATAAAAGCTCCTGCCGATGCCAATAAAAAGCTCATGAACATGGCCCAGTTGGTTACCAATATCAAGCCAAAAAAGGACAGCAAGCCTTTACCTGAACCCACAGATACGGCAAAAACCCATATCAAGCGCGACTCGATATATATGACGGCTGATACGCTGGAAACCCAGATCATGACCTTTAAAAACCTCAAGATATACCAGGAAACGCAACGGGCCCTGCATTTCAGGGATACATCAGAGGCCGGTTTAAGGCGTGCCGTTTTTAATGCTAAACTCAAAGGCATGCCTACGGTATCTTTGCATATTCCTAAAGATACCAGTTACCTGCACCCTAATTTTTTCGGCAAGCCGAAGGTTGATTCCGTGCAGATAAAAAAAGACCTGGCATTGGCCAAAAGAAAAGCCCGCCAGGACAGTATCCGGAGGATCTCGATGAAAACTGACCCGGTTTTTGCAACCCGCGAGTTTAATGTGAGCGATACCGCCCGCATCAGGATGGTGATAGCGCACCATAATGCCAAACTATTTAAATCGGACCTGCAGGGTAAGGCTGATTCTATTTTTTACAGCAATGCCGACTCCACCATTCGATGTTATGTAGATCCTATTTTCTGGACTCAGGGATCTCAGCTATCGGGCGATACCGTTTACCTTCAAATGCGGAATAAGAAGCTGGATAATATTGAACTGTTCCCCTCGGCATTTGTGGTGAATATTGAAAAAACTGATTCGCTGCATTTTAACCAGCTATCGGGCAGGAAAATGCGGGGCTTTTTTAAGAACGACAAGCTCGAAAGGCTGTTTGTAGCCGTTAACGCCGAAAGTATTTACTTTAAACGCGATAGCGGAAAGGTGGCAGGCATGCAACGATCGCTCAGTAGCCGTATACGCACTATATTTAAAAATGGGCAAGCATCGGAGGTTACATTTTTAACCAAGCCTGAAAACCGCTACATCCCTATAGCCAAGGTTACGGAAGAAGATAAGGAACTTAAAGGCTTTATCTGGAAGCCTAAGGAAAGGCCGGTATCTAAAGAATCCATTATTCCCTCGCGTACTAAAAAGCCGCGTGTTGTGGTTAAACATCCGCCAAAGGTTAAGCCGGATACCACGAAGAAAGCTGTACCTGACAGCCTGAATAATATGGAGCCGGATAGCCTTAAAGGACATCCTAAGCTTCATTCAGATTCAACCGAGGCTCCAATGGATACGATCACCAACCCACAGAGTAAGATAAAAAAGGGCGGCTTGATTAAACAGGCAACCGGGAAACCGGTTAACACCGTGCATGCTGCCGTAAAAAGCGCCGCAAATAATACAACAACGCCAGTCACTACAAAAGCTGCGATAGATACCGTTGCCGATAGGCGAAATAGTTCATCGCCTCCCAAAGTGGATGCGGATACTTCGACGAGCGTTCGAAAGAAATAGCCACGCGTATTTCCAATTCATTTAAAAAAACTAAGTTTCCAGACACAATAGAAAAAAATTATCATTTCAATGCGCGGTTCAAAAATGCATAATGACCTTGAAGCTTAAATTGCGGCCCATATTGTAAATACCGGTATGCCCGTTTGGCGACGACTGGAAATACTCAAAATATTTGAGCCGGTTTAAGTTGGCCTGGTAAGCAACATCAAATAAATTATCGGCCTGCACAAAAAACTCATAAAAAGCAGCCTTTGCTTTAGCAGGTTTTAGGGTGAAACCCAATCCGGCATTGATCAGCGTATACCCCTTAGTTAAAGTTTCAGTATTATCCAGTGCGTAAAAATGGTTTTGGTCGGCATAGCTATCGGCTTCCAAACGGGCATTTAATTTGGTAAACAACCCATAGGTGCCCGGCAAGCCGACTTTTAATGCCGAGCGGATATGCAGCGGCGGAATAAAAGGCAGATATTTGGCATCGTTGCCGTACCGGGCTATCAGCCGTGGATTTTTGTTGATACCCGTTACCCATGCCACGCTATTATCTAAAGCCAGCCATTTAATGCTCCGAGGATGCAGGTTCAGAGTAAGTTCGGCACCGTAAAGACGCGCTTCTGATTGTTGATACTGATAGGTGCTGTTACCGGGTACTATCACCACCGGGTTGCCTTCGGCATCATTAACGCGGGCCTGGTATATATAGTTGTTGATGTTGTTGTTAAAAATTTCGGCCACAATATCCATATCGGGCAGATAGGCTATAAAGCCAATATCCTGCTGCAGGCTAAACTCGGGGTTAAAACTGCGGTTACCCAGGTAAACAATATGCGCCCCGGGATCCAGGCCGTTAGAGCCGATCTCCGTGATATTTGGCGCCCGGTAGCCGCGGGCGATGTTGGCTTTGAGCAGCAGGCGGTCGCTCAGGTTATAGGTAAGCCCCAAACTGCCCGAAACACCCTGATAGGTATGCCTGAATGACGGAAACTGCAGACTGACACCGGCGGTATCAGGCAGACGCACCTGCCTGCCAAAACCCGTTTGCGCATCAGTGCCTACGTAAAAATTGTTCCAGCTGATGTGGCGGTTATCATACCGTAAGCCGCCCGATACATCAACCTTACCGAAACTTTTTTTGGCGAAGATGAATCCCCCGGCATCAAACAAATTATAATCGGGTATCGGGAAATCGGTTGCGGCCTTGCTGCGGTTGGTTTGGTAAATACCATTAACACCCACTGTGGTTTCTACACCGCCTATAGCAGGCAGGTTGTAGCGCACATCATAATTTAGCGTATTGAGCACTACATACAAACCAGCCTGCTCAGGAACGGTAGGGTGATTATACTCTCTGCGCACACTTTGCTGAACACCCAGCGATGTGCTGATGCTCCCCTCCCCGGCTTTAAAAGAGTTAGTACTATACACCCGGTAATGTTGTATGCGCTGATGCAGTGGCGCAATGCGATATGAGCGCAACTCACCATCGGAAACTATCGGGCGGCTCTTGATATCATCCTGCCCGGCCTCAAATACTTGTTTGGTAAAACGGCGGGTAAGCGAGTCACGGCTGCCATCGGGTATTTCCTGCCGGTTATCATACAGGGTAGCACCAATTTGCGCGTATCCCCACTTTTTATCGACCCGGGCAATGCCCGAGAGGTTAAACTCCCTGAATCCGGTATTGTACACAAAACCATCTACCTTGTTCCGGTAATCATGTGCCGTTTTAGCCGTCGCGCGGAAGGCGTATTTCCAGTTATTTTGATTGTATGATAAGCCGATAGATGTACCTGCCATGCCGTTGTTGGTATGATAATCGGTTATAAAATCACCGTTCAGTTTGCCATCCTCGCCATTGGGAATGTAGGGGATCAGGTTGATGACCCCGGCCAGCGCATCGGAGCCATAGGTCAGGCTTGCCGGCCCTTTTACTACTTCGGCACGACCAATACCATATTGATCTATCTCAATACCGTGCTCATCGCCCCATTGCTGGCCTTCCTGGCGTATGCCGTCATACAGAGTTAAAACACGATTATAACCCAGCCCCCTGATAAAAGGCTTGGATATGTTAGGGCCGGTAGTAACCGCGCTCACACCCGGTACACCTTTTATAACGGCATCAATAATATTGTTGTTCACATGCTGTTCTATCTCTTTTTTACTCATTACAGTTATAGGCACGGGATTACTGCGCAGCTGGGTAGCGCGCGATACGCCGGTAACTACTACTTCGTTCAATTTAGATGGTTTTTCTTTCAGGTTGATGTTCTGCACTACCGCCTCATTGGTGTTAATGGTGATGCTGATGGTTTCGGCTTCATAACCTATGCTGGTAATGATAAGGCCATAGGTGCCCTGCGGCACATTTTTGATCTCAAAATAGCCCTTACTATTGGTACTTGCTCCCCGCCCGGTGCCTTTAACATTTACCGACGCATACGATAGCGGCTCGTTATTGCCGGTAACCCGCCCCTTGATAATCCCGGTTTGAGCCATTAACACCTTGCTTGTAAACAATATAAAAAGTAAAAACAGTATTCTCATGAATTATAATTTTGCACAAACTTATTCAATTAATTTGACAAACTAAATTAAAATAATTAGTCAAGACTAATTTTATAATTATGGGATGTTTTTCTTTATGTTTGTGTGTAATCATATAGCGTATGTACACCCTATCGGAAGAGAATTATTTAAAGGCCATTTACCGGCTTGCGCAGCAAACCAGTTTTAAGATAACGCCTACCGCCATTGCCGAAACATTGGGCAACAACCCGGCATCGGTAGTGGATATGATACGTAAGCTTACCGAAAAGCAACTGATAACCTACGATAAAAAGAAAGGTGTTGAGCTAAGTGCACAAGGCCTGAAGGATGCCGTGTTGATTGTTCGCCGGCACCGGCTTTGGGAGGTTTTTTTGTTGGAGAAATTAGGCTACCACTGGGATGAAATACATGATATTGCCGAAGAGCTGGAACACATCAGTGATGCCACACTGGCCGACAGACTGGATAAGTTCCTGGGCTTCCCCGAGTATGACCCGCACGGCGACCCTATCCCCAAGGCCAACGGCAAAGTGCCCAAACCCTATTCCGTAACACTCACAGATCTAAAAGCAGGCGATACCTGCCGCGTAGCCGCCGTACGTGATACCAGCAGCTCGTTTCTGCAATACCTGCAAAAGCTGAGCATCGGCATTGGCACCGAGATACAGCTGCTTGAAAAAATACCGTTTGATAATTCGCTCGTGATCAGCATCAGTGGCAGGGAAAGCACTACCGTATCGCAAAAGTTTGGGGAGAATATTCTGGTTGATTAATTTCCGATTAATAAGCTAACGTATACTATTTAGCTTTTACAATATTATCTGTATCCGGTACCTGCCAAAATTTAGCCGGGTTGTTTGTTTTATACCTTATAAACGTGGTGCCATTCTTGGTATTGGTATCTTCTGTTTTATTCGGGCTTTGCGTAAAATAGTCAAGCGGCAATAGGGTAACGTAGGCTATTTTTTTACCTTGCTCCCTCGTTTCTAAATCATATTCGCTATTAACCGGGCATTCCAGTATGTACAGGTTTTTGGCCATGTAGCTATATAAGTAATTTTTTATGAGGGTTGATTGCCTTCGGTTCCAGTTAGCGTCAGGGTTAACAATCAGGGGCTTTCCGTTAATGATCCTTTCCCTTACCTCTTCAATGCTCAACAGCTCCCCTTTTTCATTCATCACATAAGCATCGTTTGTAGGGTCAATCCAGATCCATTTTTTTAGTGAGTTTACATACACCATATTGATCACGTGGCAATCCAGATCGATATGCAAGCTATCTTTAGGCAAGCAGGTAACAAAGCGCGATTTAATCCCTAATGATAAATAACATTCATTTAGAACGGTGGCTAATCCCCGGCAAGTGAGCCCCCGCCCTTCATTTTTACAAAGCGCTATCATACCCATAGCATTCAATACTTCGGGATTGGCATGGTTACCATCGTGCGGAATCAGGTAATGTACCCAGTGCAGCAGATTTATTATTTTCGACACCTCGTTACCAGTACCAGCAATGGAATCAAGATTAAAGGCTTTTCTCAACGATACCAGGTGCGGATTATCACTTGCCTGGTAGGTAAATTGTGGCACTTCGCGCTGATCATCCGCATTATATTTGGCACCCTTTCTTAAAATATAAGGATAATCGCTAACCTCGCGGGATATTTGAAGCTGGGTTTTAAAGCGCTCTTCATTACGAATATTATCCAGGTCAGTATCGGTTAGCAGATGCGCGTAATCATAAAAGCCCGCTTTTACGCTTTTCTCCAGATAATCTAATGCGGGCTGTTTTTTATTTAGTAAGGAATAAACACAGGCTAAATTATAATATGCATTGCTATAATAAACACCAAATATTTTCTTCTGATCCGCCGCTAACTTATTATATCTGGCTGTAAACCCGGCAAGCAGGGTTTCATAAGTTTTTGCATCTCTGTTTTTATAAGCGCTGTTCCATAAGCTGTCTTGCGTGTGTGCAAAATGAGCAAATTCCTGGTTGGCCTTTGTTTGTGCTTTTATATTACCGGCACAAAAAATTAGAATACATAAGCAGGTTAGGCTGAATTTCATCGATCAAATTTAACCTGTTAACGGCTAATATTAAAAGAAAATTATACCCTGCAATAAACTTAATATACGCGACAATAAATTTAATATACAGGTTCATAAATATTAAATTCACGAACCTGTTGGCAATAATAGATTACTGTTGTTTACCGTTTATTTTAGCCGACTCTTCCAGTTCATTATCTACCTGGTCATCAAAGTATAAGCGGTATATTTCCCAGTCGTTTTTAGGTTTGTAAAACATAAAGGTAAATCTAACCGGTGAATTATGGTGTTTTACCAAGTAGCTGTACAGTACCAGACTGGCTGAGGCCTTACGCTGCACGATAAGCTCTTTACCTTCATACAACCCAATCAAAGCGCGGGTAGTATCAATTTTAGCTATCAGACCTCTCAGGCTGGTTGAATCTACCTGTGGATTAGTTTTAAAAATATTGATGATAGCGCGTGAAGTACCATCTTTTTCATAAGTTTTGAAAAACTTATCAATATAACCGGTTACACTGGCAGCAGGTGCCGCGGCCGCTGGTTTAGCAGTTGTGGCAGCAGGAGTTTGTGCATGGGCAGCGCTACAAATAATGCAGGCTAATACCATAAAAAATAAAGGACGTATTGCTTTAAAGCTGAAGTATTGCATGTTGATATTTTAAAAGGTCTAAAGTAACTAATTTATACACAAACTACTTTACCAAGGGCACTAAGTTATAAAAATGTGATTTTATTTTGATATTGAAAATTCGGGCATCATACACTTATAAATTTTAATATTTAAGTTCAAAATACCTATATTGAACTACTAATTACTTTATCACTATTTAAACCCAGATGAAAAAACAGTTATCCGTTTTAATACTGTTTGTATTAACTATTGCCGGCGCCAGATCCTTTGGTCAGGTCAAAAACCATTATCAATTCGCCGGCGATTCCCTTTATAAAAATAAAGATTACAAAGGCGCAATAGAGAGCTATTCCAAAGCTATTAGCATTGATAAAAATGATAAAGCCAAACTGGCAATATTATTAGATAAACGCTCATTGGCCTACCTCGATAGTAAAAATTATACTGAAGTTATAAAAGATGAGTCGGAAGCTATTTTAGCAAATCCCCGTTTTGGCTCTGCCTATTGGAACCGGGGAGTGGCATACAACGGAATTGGTGAATACCAGCACGCCATTGATGATTACACTACTGCAATGGAGCTTGTAAAAGATAATAAAAGAAGTTTAGCGGTATTATATGATAATAGAGGTACATGCAAAAGAAAACTAAATCAAAATAAAGAAGCTGTAGAAGATTTCAACCAATCCATTTTATTAAATAGTCAAAAAGGCGGTCCTTACTGGCACCGCGGAATAGCTCATGAAAATATGAGTGAATATCAACTGGCTATTGATGATTATACAACCGCTATGTTTTACTATCAGGACAATACAGAGGACCTGGCAATTTTATACGGTAATCGTGGCTTTAACAAAAGAGAGTTAAAGCAGTATACCAGCGCAATTAATGATTTTAACACGGCCGCTAAACTTAACCCCAAAAGGCGACAAACTTACTGGGACCGCGGCCTTACCTATCAGTACAATGGCGACTCTCAATTGGCTGTTACTGATTTTAATACAGCCATCCCTTATTACGGAGATAATAAAGCCAATCAGGCTACCTTGTATAATCTTATAGCTATTAATGAAATGTCACAACACCAAAATCAAAAAGCGCTTACAGACGTAAATAAAGCTATTGAACTAAACGCACTGAATGGATATTTTTACTGGATCAGGGGAGATATTTATAGTCAGATGGGCAAATGTGAACCGGCAATTGACAATTATACCAAAACCAGGGAGTTTTATAAGGAAAATAAAGAAGTGCAGGCTATGTTACTCTCCGACAAAGCAAATGAGCTGTATATACTCAAACAAGACCAACAGGTAATAACCGATTGTACAAGTGCTATTGCTTTAAACCCTAACTATTCCCGGCCGTATTTTACAAGAGGAAAAGTTTATTTAAAAAGAATAATAAATAAAGAGCAGGCCTTTAAAGATTTTAATAAGGTAATTGAACTTGATACTTCCAGGGCATCTGTAAGCTATATTTTTTCGCAGCTTTATATTGGTAACTCAGATCTGGCTATGCAAAAATTACAGGAGCAGGTATTAAAAACAGTTAGCTCCGATTACCTACTCAACCATTACTACAATATTGCCTGTATATACTCTATCATGAATAAACCTGATGAAGCCAATGCTTATCTGAAAAAAGCAATTGAAGCAGGCTATTCAAAAGCTTTTATAGCCAATGATGAAGATTTTGACAACATCCGTAAAACACCTGATTATATAGCGCTGATGGCCGCCGGAGACTCAAAGTAAAATTTAAACATCAAAACCCACAAAAAAAGCCTGCTCAAATGAGCAGGCTTTTTTTTATCGTTATATAGCGTTATTATTTAGTAACGTACATTACTTCTTTAACCGCTTTGATAACCCTCTCCGGGTTTGGCAGGTATTCCTGAATTAAAGTTGGGGCGTAAGGCAATGGAACGTCGCCGCCCATGATGCGCTGTATTGGAGCGTCAAGATAATCAAACGCGTCTTTTTGTACTTTAAAGGCAACCTCGGTAGCAATTGAACCTAAAGGCCAGCTTTCTTCAATGATTACCAAACGGTTTGTTTTTTTAACCGATTCAATAACGGTAGCGTAATCAATAGGGCGTACAGTACGCAGGTCGATCACTTCGGCATTGATGCCTTCTTTTTCCAGTTCGGCAGCAGCAGCAATAACCACTTTCATGATCTTGCCAAAGCCTACTAAAGTAACATCGGTACCTTCTTTAACCACTTTAGCTTTACCCAGTGGTATGTAATAAGTTTCTTCAGGTACCTGGCCTTTATCGCCGTACATTAATTCAGATTCCATGAAAATAACCGGATCCGGATCAAGTATAGCTGACTTTAATAAACCTTTTGCATCATACGGGTTTGATGGTACAACCACCTTTAAACCCGGGCAATTGGCATACCAGTTTTCAAAGCACTGGCTGTGCTGTGAGCTTAACATACCCGCGTTGCCGGTTGGGCCACGGAAAACAATCGGAACCGAGAACTGGCCACCGCTCATTGACATGATCTTGGCTGCACCGTTAATGATCTGGTCAATGGCCACTAACGAAAAGTTAAAGGTCATGAACTCGATGATCGGGCGCAATCCATTCATAGCCGAGCCAATACCGATACCGGCAAAGCCTAATTCAGAGATGGGCGTATCAATAACGCGTTTGTCACCAAATTCATCTAACATACCCTGACTTACTTTGTAGGCGCCGTTATACTCAGCCACCTCTTCACCCATCAGGTATATTTTATCGTCGTTGCGCATCTCTTCGGACATTGCCTCTCTTAGCGCTTCTCTGAACTGTATTTCTCTCATTATATTTATATAAAATGATGTTTTTTGCGACCGCAAATATAAACACTAATGTGTAAAATGCAATCCTTAGGCGCATACACCTACGGTTTTAATACATATATTTTACAAATATGGGTACATTGGCTGTGTAAACCTTAAAGCAATGAAATTTCCATCGTTAAAAAATCTTACCGAGGGTGCCGCTAATACCATAAAGCGCTATCCGTTTGAGGTTTTGTTTGCACTGATTGGCACTGTAGCCGGCACTATACAGGTAGAGCTGAACCGTTTGAACCGCGTAAACGAAGGTTGGAGCATGCGCGTCATCATGATAGCGAATCTGGGTCTATTGCTTAGCCTATCAGCTACCCTATATACACAAAGCGTTGGCATGCCTGCGGGCAAACGGCGCATTGTTAAATGGCTGGCAGCTATTTTGGCGGCATCGTTCCTGTTGGTTATTGATCCTTTTGCCCGTGAGGCCGATTATATTCGTTTTTTCCTGATAAGCCTCGCTTTCCATTTACTGGTCTCTTTCTCGGCCTTTACCGGGCGCGAACAATTACAGGGTTTCTGGCAATTTAATAAAACCTTGTTCCTGCGCATTTTAACCAGTGTATTATATGGTGCCGTTTTATTTTTAGGTTTAGCGGCTGCCATTGGCGCTACCAACTTTTTATTCAATTTTAAGTTTGAGTGGGATACCTATGTCATTTTATGGGTGTGGATAGTTGGGATGTTCACTACTATTTTCTTTTTGGCCGGCGTTCCGGTTGAAACACAGTTGCTTGATCAGGATCAAAGCTATCCCAAAGGCTTAAAAATATTTACACAATACGTCCTGATACCTTTGTCAACTATTTATGTGATCATTTTACTGGCCTATGAAATAAAAATACTGGTGCAATGGAACCTGCCTAAAGGCCTCGTATCAAACATCATTTTAGGTTATGCTGTATTCGGCATACTCTCGCTTTTACTGGTTTATCCCATACGCGAGCATGATGAAAATAAATGGCTTAAAACCTATAGCCGCAGTTTTTACTTTTTGCTGATACCCCTATTAGGGCTGCTATTTGTAGCCGTGGGGACAAGGGTATTTGATTACGGCATTACTGAATGGCGGTATTTTTTGATTGTACTGGCCTGCTGGCTGCTGTTTATATCCGTTTATTTTTTACTATTTAAAAAGCAAAACATCAAACTGATACCCGTTTCCCTGTGC